>JAUUZS010000384.1 GCA_030589835.1 Cyclobacteriaceae bacterium | reverse complement strand
TACTTGATGATGCTTCATCCTCAATTTGATCATCAAACTTATACCAGGTAATATCTGAAACTTCCACATCTACGTTATCCGTGGTATAAAACCATCCTTTCCAAAACCAATCCAAATCCACGGCACTTGCATCTTCCATAGTCCGGAAAAAATCTGCCGGTGAAGGGTGCTTAAATGCCCATCGTTTGCTGTATTCCTTGAAGGCATAATCAAACAGCTCGGGTCCCATAACCGTTTCGCGTAGGATGTTTAATGCCGTGGCAGGCTTGGCGTAGGCATTATTTCCAAATTGTTTCAGCTGTTCGGAATTGGTCATTATCGGCACCATAAAATCTTTACTTCCTTTCATGTACGGTACAATTTTGTCTGCCGGCCCTCTTCTCGAAGGGTACTCCGGATCCCATTCTTTTTCTGTCAGGTATTGAACAAAGGTATTTAATCCTTCATCCATCCAGGTCCATTGTCGCTCATCGGAGTTGATGATCATAGGGAAGAAATTGTGCCCTACTTCATGGATTATTACGGATATCATACCTCGTTTCGTGCGGTCGGAATACTCGCCTTCTTTATTTGGGCGCCCGTAATTGAAACAAATCATGGGGTACTCCATTCCATTTGAAGCTTCGACAGAAATCGCCACCGGATAGGGATAATCAATGGTGTATTTCGAATAGGTTTTTAAAGTTTGTGCTACAACCCTGGTGGAATACTCTTCGTATAAAGGATTCGCCTCTTTGGGATAATAGGACATCGCCATAACAGTCTTTCCTGCAATATCTACACCCATGGCATCCCAAATTAATTTTCTCGAGCTTCCAAAGGCAAAATCCCGGACATTATCGGCATGAAATGTCCAGACTTTTTTGTCTTTCGACTGTACTTTTTCCTTTTCCTCCACCTCTGCTTGCGAAACAATAATGACGGGCTCGCTGGAGGTTTTTGCTTTTTCAAAAAGCACTATCTGTTGTGCTGTGAGTACTTCTTCAGGATTTTGAAGCTCTCCCGTGGAGGCAATAATGTGATCAGCGGGCACTGTAATGCTTACCTTATAATCGCCAAACGGAAGGGTGAATTCCCCTCTACCCAGAAACTGCTTGTTTTGCCAACCATTTACATCATCATAAACGGCCATTCGTGGAAAAAACTGGGCGATGGTATAGAGATAATTCCCGTCTTCGGGGAAATATTCCTTGCCGGATCTGCCGCCAACTTCTTTGCGGTCATTGATGTTGTAGTTCCACTTTACCGAAAAAATAAATTGTTGCCCCTTAAAAATGGTTTCTGGCAAGTTGATCCGCATCATGGTTTTATTGATGGTGTAAGGGAGATCATTGCCATCCATATCCTTGATTTCCAATATCTTGAATCCCAAGTCAAAATTATGGCCTACAAGGCTTTTTATTCTTTGTTCGGTGATGTCCTGATTAATGTATGAGTTAGACGTACTGTAGGTATCTGAATGCACATTTCTCATATTTTGCTCCAGTTGCAACCATAAGTATGATAATGGATCAGGAGAATTATTGGTATAGGTAATGACTTCATAGCCACTGATTGTTTGATTTTCATCATCGAGTTCTACTTCAATCAGGTAATCGGCCTTTTGTTGCCAATACTCATGTCCCGGGGCACCGGAAGCAGTCCTGTAGCTATTGGGGGTAGGAAGAATGGTTTCCATTTGTTCAAATTTCCTCCCTGTAAAATCCTCTTGTCCATAGCTCACCATGGTGATGAGAAAAAGACCCAATAATATGACTTTAATTTTCATATTTTAATCTGCTAATGTTACCAAAATTTTGATTCAAACATAAGGGTTAGCGCCACCCCGGCTATACCCGATGAAATGACCATTACCCAGTCCCTTCTGTTTATTCCAATGATGCTTAAGAATATAGAGGCGAGGAGCAAAAAGGATAATGACACCACGATTTGACCAGATCCAACGCCAATATTAAAAGCTGTAAATTGACCCCAGCTGTTCACAGAGCCATTTGTCAGTTCCTTCAGATAGGTGCCATAACTAAATCCGTGAATAGTCCCGAATACCAAGGCCAAAAAATAATTTTTCCTCATATTTCCCTGGTATCGGAAATTGTCCTTTTTTTTGAATATGTTGGAAAACGAAGTAAAAAAAATCGTTAGGGGAAGAAGGTATTCAATCAGATCGATATTATACTTTATGACCTCGAAGCTAGCAAGGGAAATGGTGATGGTATAGCCCAAAATAAAAAAGAACAGCAAAAAAATCACACGTCTCCAATCCTTTATGGAAAATACCACAAGGAGAGAAATGAGAAACAGCATATATTCTACATGGTAAATGTCAAGAATATACCTGATGCCTAGCTTATAATACAGGGCAAACTGTGACATTAAAACGTGATTTTAATTAAGCCTAAAAAATTGCATTTTATTAAGAATCGCAATATTAATGTATAATTTTGAATATAAATAATAATTTAATTGAAATGCCTTTACTGCTTGCCAGGAGTTTTTGCTTTTTTATACTTTCAAATTTCCATCCATTTCATGTGAGTGTTTGTGAGGTATATCACAATCCCAAAAGCAAGTCACTTGAAATTTCCATGAAAATATTTATAGATGACCTCGAATTGGCCATTCAAAATGCAGGAAACGCACCCTTCAGCTTAGAACATACAGATGCTAAAAACACCATTATTACGGAACTTAATGACTACCTCACGAGGCATTTTAAAATTAGTATAGACTCAAAAATTGTTGCCCTTGAGCTTATAGGTTACGAATTTGAAGACGATACCATATTGTGCTATATCGAAGGAAAAAAAACAAAAGAGGTACATGAAATAGAGATATATAATGCCATCATTACCGAGGTGTATGACGACCAGATAAACCTTACGCATTTTCAGTACAAGGGCGAAATGAAGAGCTTAAAGACATCAAAGGATAATTCTTCGGGGATGATTAATACTTCAGGTTGGTAAATCGACTTGTGTGAAGGGGAATTCACGGGCAATTTCCCAGGATAAGCCTGTATGTTTAAGTAAAAACAAACTCATTACCCCAAAGTCAGCCCTAAATTTTTCTGCTTTATATCGTTGCCACGCCTTACCAAACATCTGAGGGGACAAATCCCGAAAAGCCAGGGTCATGTGTGGATGAAAAGGCAAGCCCTTATCCATGCCAATTCCCAAATCTTTAGCACATTTTTCTTTAAGCCAACGCTGAAGCCTTATAAGGGTGTCATTTTTTGCGATATCTAAATAAATTACCTTTGGCGTAAATGCACCGTAATCCATGATGGAAACCTCAAAAGATGTCCAAGAACATACACATTCGGCTATAAAATTTGTTATTATATGTTCCTTTTGAGACGTAATAGTAAAAGGAGGAATCAATGTTATATGCGGTGGTGCTTTCAAAGCATGGAAGGTATGATACGCTTGTGAGATGTCTTCCTTTAACGCATTTACCTGCTTTCGCAAAGGTTCTGCAGGAATTATGGCGATAAAATATAAGGTTTGATTTTTCATTAAAATGTGAAAACTGTTTGTGATAATTACATTGGTAATTCAGATTCATCTTTAAATGTTCTAATTTGCTTCAAATTTTATACTTTTATGTTCATTACTTAAAAATTTATTTTTTTTAACTTATGCTTTTCCGCAAATCAATAAGTTTAAAACTATCTGCTTTAAGTGCTGTTTTATTGTTAAATTTTTGTCTGAATGCCAAAGGTTTAGATGAAAATCTGATAGCAGAAGATAGCATAGTGAAGATGCACGGATATATATACGACACCATCAGCGATAACCTTGATGGGATGGGCGTACATGCAAAAATCATTTTTCAAAGCTTGCCATATGGTAGTGAAATAGGAATAATAAGCTCCAATGATACCAGCGGATATTATGAGTATAATATTAATCTGGCACATAGCTACAGCGTCACGATCAGTTCTCCAGGTCATCTGGAGTCCTTTGGACGTGTTGACGCACAACAAATCTTAAAAGATGGCATTTTACTAAAAAATTTTTATTTGACCCCTCAAGTCAAGGAAAATCAGGTCATCAGACTGAACAAACTTATTTTTGAGCAGGGGAAATCAAACATCACCCAGGAGTCCTATTCTGAATTAAATGGCCTGACAAATTTGTTGAATAAAAACAAATCGATGCAAATACAGTTGGAAGGCCACACAGATTACCGGGGGAATAAAAAATTAAATATGGAGTTATCTCAGGAAAGGGTAGATGCTGTAAAGCATTATTTAATCTTGAAGGGCATTGCATCGCGCAGAATTAAAACCAAGTCTTTTGGAGGCACAAAACCCTTGACTAAAGAAAGGTCGATTGAGGCATCTAAAATAAACCGAAGAGTAGAAGTGAGGATTTTAAAACTCAACTAACAGATATTGAAATTCACATAGAACATGTTTAACAAAATAATATTTATACTACTAATTTTCATCTCTTTTAATTCGTATGCTCAACGAGTGTATTGGGCAAGCGAAGTGCTGGATTTTTCATCAGAACTATCACAAAAAGAATATGCTGCCCAACAGGTACTGGGCAAACCAAATGCTATGCCTCAAGGAGGGGATAACCCAAGTGCATGGATGCCTTCACGACCTAATAAACTCGAATCTATCACCGTTACCTTTGACAGGGCCATTCGGGTAACGCAAATTGTAATTATTGAATCCTATAATCCCAGTACGCTTTATGAGATTTATTTGTATGATAAAAATGGAAAAGAATATCTGGTACACACTTTTGATCCAAAACCAATTGATCTCAAATCGAGACTTTTACGCATAAATATTGACAAAACTAAATATCAGGTACAGCGTATGAAAATT
>JAUUZS010000206.1 GCA_030589835.1 Cyclobacteriaceae bacterium | reverse complement strand
CAGACAAAAAGATGGTAAAGGCCATCCTCTCCTAGCAAAGCATTGCCTCCCCAATAAGACCATTCATTATCCTCCAATCCGTTTTCTACATACCGTGGTTTCACTTCTGCGGCGCCCCAGGTATCCGAAGTTAATGGTCCTTGAGCAGGCATAGGAAGAAATCGATCCATGAAGCGCCCACCCGTAACCAAATTATCCCATTCAGCTGGTCGCTCCCGTTGAGTGGATTGGGCTTGAGCATCAAAACAAAATGGATTTGAGTATAAAAATATGGCGCAAACTAACAGAAGAGGATAAAATGAAGTATTGTTGGATTTTGAAGGAATCATATCACCACATTTAGTTGGTTATTTTCAGCTCTACCATTACCGGGAAATGATCTGATGGAAATTTTCCATGGTAAGTATCGGTCAGGATACCCCACTTCTCTGTTTTAAAATGCTTTGTAACGAACACATGATCAATGATGCTTTTACTTGCAGTTCGTCGTCCAAAACCATTGAAAGATCCATTAACAGCATAAGGATCTTCAGCTTGATTAAAAGTATCCTGTAGCTTTTCGGAAGTTTCTAAAGATTTATACCAATCGCTCTTGTGATTCCCGTTAAGGTCACCCATGAAAATAACAGGATTATCACCAGCAATATCATCAATCTTTTGAAGAATGAGTTTACTGCTTTCCTTTCGGGCAACAACAGCCTGATGATCGAAGTGGGTATTAAAAAAATAGAAACTATTACCGGACTTCAGATCTTCAAAATGAACCCACGTGCACATCCTGTGACAACATGTTCCATCCCAACCCATGGAAGGTTTTTCTGGCGTTTCTGATAACCAAAAATCTCCATGATTCAATACCTTAAACCGCTCTGTCTTATAAAAAACAGCAGTGTATTCTCCAGCTTTTATTCCATCATCCCGGCCAACACCTACATACTTATAACCAGGTAGCCACGTTGACAAATCTTCTAATTGATGCAACAAACCTTCCTGCGTTCCAAAAATCTCGAATTCATGAAAACGAATCAAGGCGGCTGCAACAGGGCCACGACGAGCCCAGTCTTCACCTCTTGTCGAATCGAATTTATGGTTTTTTTCAATGCTGTATCTCAGGTTGAATGTAGCAACGGTGAGTTCTTGTGCGTGTATGCTTCCTATCACAAGCATGAGCAAAACAAGGGGAATCATTTTTTTTATCTTCATCATTTTAGTTTGTGATCACGCTAATAAACTACGTAAAAATTATTATAGATTACTATTAGAAAAACTACAAAAAGTTAAATATCTGTTTGTTGCTTTTCCCAAATCTCCCTGAATTTAATTCAGCCGCCTTTTATTTTCAAAAGCACCTTTTCGCCTTTCTGTACATTTAAACGAATTATACCATTTGAAAAATTATATTCTTTTGATGAACCGAATTCATCATTCTCAAATGGATTATCAAGCAATATTTCACCTCCCTTTTCAGATTCTATTTCAATATGAACTACCAGACCGTCTTTCATCTGAGCCGAAACCAGAAATGCTCCTTGTGCCCTCAATTGATGAAACTTTACATCTTTCCATTCTTCAGGGATAGCTGGGAAAACCCTCACTATATCCGTATGACTTTGCAGCAACATTTCCTGAATTCCCGATGCAAAAGCAAAGTTTCCCTCCAGCGTAAAAGGACGATATGTCATCGTTGAGTAACCTGCTTTGCACTGGTCGCCATTTACATGGAATGAGTTTTTCAGGCAAAAACATTCAGCAAATATACGTAACACCCTTGCTGCATTTTCGCCATCAAATGCCCGGGCATAAAGGTTGCCCTGCCAGCTAAACGAATATCCGGTCCAATAATCCGTACTTTGCGCTTCAAGGTTTTTCAATGTATTTAATATGATTTCTTTATCTTCCTCACCATTGGAGAAATCGACCAAACCAAGTGGGTGAAACCCCATCAGATGTGAAAAGTGCCGATGCGATTCATTGTAAGGCAAATCTGGGGTAAACATCAATCCCGTTTGCTCATCTATAGCTAACTCTGGCCACTCAGATAAAATCTTAGCCCATTTTTCAGATTCCTCTTTCAGTCCAATCTCTAGGGCCAATTCGGCTGCTTTTTCATATGTCCAACGGATCAATGACAAATCGAAATTACTGGTTTTATCAAACCACGCTTCAGCCGAATTATTATAAATCTCAGGGCTGGAGCTCATCAGCAATTTCCGTTTACCATCGTCGGTTTTCACGGCCATTTGATCGAGATAAATGGCGACATCTTTGATCCATGGATAAGCTCTTTCTTCTAGAAATTTCCTATCCATGGAATACTTCCAGTGCAAATAAAAATGATGACTCAACCACGAAGCGACCGATTGGCCCATGGAATATTGTATCCACCCACCCATTGGTTCGCCTTCCAGGGTCGTAACTCCGGGAACGTTCATCCCTTCAACGCCAAAATAATCTTTGGTATATTTTTTAAATGTCGGACGGTATTTCCAAAGCCAATTCAGAAAACCTTCTTCCAGTTTCAGATAATTTCCTGCGTATGCTGGCCAGTAACTCAATTGTGTATTCAGGTCGTGATGAAAATCCCCTTTCAATGGAGGAAGTTTTCCATGATCTGCAGTCCAAACTGATTGTAAGGCAATTGGCGGCGCATCGTTGCGGGCGGCGGAGCCAAATTTATACATTTCCAGGTAATACTGCTTTTCAAGCAATTCATCCGGGATAGTAATTTCTGACTGGCTCCAATAATTCGACCACCACTCCAAATGTGTGTTAAGTGAAGAATTGTACCCGAGGTCTGTTTCAGCAGAAACTACATCGGTGGCTTTTGTAGTTTTCTCCCAACCTTTGTTTTCCGACGAGACCGACCAGCTTCCAATCAAACTATTAGTACTTGTTTCCCATTTGGTATGAATTTGATAAGAAAAATCACCCCATCCATTTTGATTATAGGTATAAGAATTATCGCCTTCTGTTATTTCACCTTGGGGATACCCCAGTTGATTTAGGTCATTCCTGGATTGGGCGGTATATTTCCCCTCGCTTTTTCTGTTATATGCCGGGGAAACCAATGCTACTTGTATTGGTTCATCTATATGCTCAAATTTGTACCAACCTAATGGTTTTTCGGCATGAACAAACGTGGCAAGTTTTGCCCCATTTTCCCATTCAACTATGCAAGTAGCATTTTTGATGTCGAGGCTTACGGTTTTTACTTTTCCCAAGGCGGCAACATCAAACTCCAGAGCCCCGGCCGGTATTTTCGATGGGGCAGGTAGTTTGTCGTAAGGCACGTCAAATGCATTTTGCACTTTCTTGTATTTATCCGATTTCCAGTGTTCATACACATCCCGGAACTTCCATTTATCAAAATCGATATTTTCCATCGGCCGCAAATCCCAAAGGTCAGCACGGTCGAGGGAGAAGCGTAGTTTACCATCTTATTGCCACACCAGATTTCCCACCATTCCATTTCCAAGTGGCATGGCTTCGTCCCAAACTTGTGACAATTCGGTAAATACGAGGTTATGTTCTGTAGCAGGTGGTATTGTTTTTTGTTTCAGACATGAAAAAAAGATTGAAATGATTAAGATTATGAGTAGGGCTTTAGGTTTCATTATGGCTGATTTATTAAGTAGAATTTACGCTTTTTATTACTCCTAAAAATAAATATACTCATAAGGAGCGTATAATCTTTTTGCTCAACCCAATGTAGGAAAAAGTATGCTGGTTTTTCAGTTATGACTATAACACTTTACTTCCACATCAATAACTGTGGGATGAATGGAAACTGCAGCTTCCTCCGATTCTATCGTTTTATATGATGTTTTGATTGTGTCTTTCTTCTTTTCAACTCCAAAGCAAATCCATAACCCGGAAGAAAAAAGATCAGAGATAAGCGCTTAGGTATTGCTGCATCTCCTGCTGTAATTTCCTGGCTTCTTCTGTTGCTCGGAGGGCGAAATCATGGTCTGCCGAAGCATATATTATTCCTCTTGAAGAATTCACTAAAAGGCCGCAATCTTTATTCATTCCATATTTTGCTACTTCTTTCAGGCTCCCACCTTGCGCTCCTACTCCCGGAACCAGCAAAAAATGGTTTGGGATTATTTCTCTAATTTCTCTTAGTTTTTCAGATTTTGTGGCTCCCACTACATACATCATATTATCGATGCTGCCCCAATTCAGACTTGTATTAAGCACTTCTTCAAAAAGTTTTGTGGAAGTGCCTTCAATTTTTAAATCCTGAAAATCTTTACTGCCCTTGTTTGAAGTTAGCGCTAAAAGAATTACCCATTTCCCGTCATAATTCAAAAATGGCATTACAGAGTCCTCACCCATATATGGTGCCACGGTAATGGAATCGAAATTCATTTGCTCAAAAAATGCCCTTGCATACAAACTGGATGTATTCCCGATATCCCCTCTTTTGGCATCTGCAATCGTGAACACATCTTTTGGCATGTACTCCATCGTCTTTTCAAGACTTTCCAGGCCTTTCGAACCAAGGGATTCATAAAATGCAAGATTTGGTTTGTAGGCTACGCAAAACTCCGAAGTCGCATCTATGATCTGCTTGTTGAATTCAAAAACCGGATCATCGTATTTCAACAAATGCGATGGCATTTTTTTAATATCCGTATCCAATCCTACACACAAAAAGGATTTTTTCTTCTTAATCTGGCTTACTAATTCTTCTCTTGTCATTTACTAAACATAAAAAAACCCGGTCAAAATAAAATTAACATGTCCTGCCTGTGTGACGATAAATCAGAGGTGATTAAGGTAGATTTCTCACATTGAGTCTAAAGGATATTGTAGGCTAGCATCAAATTATCTCAAATCTACAACCTCTACATCCGGATATTTCGACTCGTTAAACTTGAAGAATGAATCTTCAGCAACGAACTGAGGATTGAAACCCGAAATAGAATATGAAAAAATGCTTCCTCCGCGGTCATACATTTCCCAGCTATGCATCGTATGGTCTGCCTGATCAATATTCAACACAATTTTAAAAAATATTTTATCCGGGTCTTTTGGGTTTTCGGGTTGCAATTCTACTACATTAAACGTTCTGCTACCAATTCTTTTATTTTCAATCCACCTGTACCGGTACCCTTGTTTGGAGGCAGAATAAATGTTACTTGGCGATAAGTCACCTTCATTGGGCATATAATAGTCTATATTTACTTCATTGGCATCGGCAAGAAAAGTCCAGATCGTTTTGCCGTCATTATATATTTCCTGATCGCTCATAAACAACACATATTTTTCTCCTTTTACTATAATTTCACCGCTAAACTCTTCATCAATATTTTCTACTTTGTTGTGTAGTCTATATATAAAATTGGTTTTGTATGACGGAATACTCTGGTACTTATCACTCATCTGATCCAATATTCCTTTGGCTTTTTGATCTTCTTGTGCCGTAACCACCCCAAACAGCCCTAACATTACGATCATTAATCCTAACTTCTTCATTCCCTTAATTTAACTTAGTTTTTAATTTTTTTCATCAATTTCACTCAATAACTGTTCCAAAGCGTATTCGTCCTGAACTAAAACTTCTCTTGCTTTGCTTCCTTCAAATGGACCAACAATACCTGCTGCCTCCAGTTGATCAATTAATCGGCCAGCACGATTATAGCCCAATTTCAATTTTCTTTGTATCAATGATGTGCTCCCCTGTTGATGCCTTACGATTAATCGTGCTGCTTCATCAAACATCTTATCCCGGTCTGCCAAATCAGCTGCACCCGGGGCATCTGTTTCTTCACCAATAAATTCGGGAAGTAAATATGCGGTTTCATAGCCTCGCTGAGATCCTATAAATTCACAAATTTTCTCTACTTCCAGGGTATCAATATATGGCCCTTGAAGCCTGACTAATTCAGATCCATGAGAATAAAGCATATCACCAAGACCTACAAGCTGCTCTGCTCCTCCGGAGTCTAATATGGTACGGCTATCAATTTTAGAAGTAACTCTAAATGAAAGTCGCGCTGGGAAATTGGCTTTTATTGTGCCTGTAATTACATTTACAGAAGGTCTTTGCGTGGCCAAAACCAAATGGATTCCCGTAGCCCTGGACACTGCGGCAAGTCGTGCTACAGGTGTTTCAATTTCTTTGCCTGCCGTAACCATTAAATCTGCCAATTCATCAATAATCAATACAATGTATGGCAAATACCTATGGCCTTTCTCAGGATTTAAAAGCCTTTTTATAAACTTCCCATTATATTCCTTGAGGTTTCTACAACCACCGAGTTTTAGTAATGATAGCCTGTTGTCCATCTCTATACACAGAGAATTGAGTGTATAAATTACTTTTTTGTTTTCGGTAATGATGGGTTCCTCGCTATCTGGCAACATGGCCAAATAATGCCTTTCTATTTTATTAAAGAGGGTGAGCTCAACCCTTTTTGGATCCACCAGCACAAACTTAAGCTGGGATGGATGCCGCTTATATAGCAGAGATGCGATAAGCAAATTGAGTCCGACGGATTTTCCCTGCCCTGTTGCCCCGGCCATAAGCAAGTGAGGCATGTTGGCCAAATCGGCAATATATACTTCGTTGGAAATCGTTTTGCCAAGTATGACCGGAAGCTCATGCTTTGCATTTTCAAATTTTTCTGTCCCCAAAACTGAACGCACAGAAACCATCTCGCGGTGTTTGTTTGGCACTTCTATTCCTATGGTTCCTTTTCCCGGAATTGGTGCAATAATCCTTATCCCCAGTGCCGCGAGGCTCAGGGCAATATCGTCTTCCAGGTTTTTGATTCTGGAAATTTTTACACCTGCATCAGGAACAATCTCATACAATGTAACAGTGGGCCCAATCGTGGCTTTTATGCTTGATATCCCTATCTTGAAGTTAATAAGGGTCTCGACAATCTTATCCTTGTTTTGCTCCAGTTCATCTTTGGTGACATGTACATTTTTATTGTCATATTCATTGAGCAAGGACAACTCAGGAAATTGATAAGTCCCCAAATCGAGTGTGGGATCATAGTTGGTTAGACCTCCGACGGCTTTTTCGGCTTCTATTTTTTCATCAATTTCAAATACAGGCTTTTTCGCTTCTTCCTTAGGGGCTGTTGAAACCACGATATCCTCATTTTCTATCGCCAATTCCAGCCCCGGAGCTTCAGGATTATTTAACTTTTTCTTACTTTTTACTTCCCAACTTTCAGTCTCATTTTTCTCCGTATGACCTGGTTTAGTGGCCTCGGCAGTCCTTTGCTTATCTTTTACTTCTTCTTTTTCCCTGTCTTGAAATGATGTGATGGAATCATCTACGCCTGGAGTAGCATAGTTCGTAAATCCTAT
>JAUUZS010000247.1 GCA_030589835.1 Cyclobacteriaceae bacterium | reverse complement strand
CCTGGACATTCCATCGAAGGCGATGTTCAGGAAGATCCTTGCCGGATCAATTGATGATCAGCAATTGGTAGTGATCTCAACGCATCAAGTAAAGGATGTCGAAAATCTGATCGACAACATCGTTATCCTAAAAGATGGAAGCGTTGTTTTCCACGAAAGCACCTCTACGATTTCTGAAAAGCTACTCTTTAGCTCAGGAAGGGATATGGATGAAAATTCAGGAATTTATTCCGAAGCAATACCGGGGGGATATAAATCAATATCCAGGCAAACCAATGGATTTGCATCCGATTTGGATATCGAATTACTTTTTAATGCAGTCAATTCAGGAACAAAACTTTTTACAGATCATGGGAATAAGTAATCAAATAAGCCTCAATCGAATGACATTGCTGTACAAGCAATTTATTTTCCTTTCCGGAAAACAGATTTTAATCGTATTAGGATCGACTGCCGGACTCATAACGGGTTTTCATGCCTTTATGTATTTTCTAAATCGAAATGCTATGGGCAAAACAAAAATTTTCGATTCATATCATATCACTGTTTTTCTTTTTGCATTTTTTGCAGGGGGCCTTATTTGGTGTGGACAAGCATTTCCGGGATTCAGGTCAAAAGAAAAAAGCATGGATTATTTACTGACTCCGGCTTCTTTATCTGAGAAATTTATATTCGAATTTATCAATCGCATTCTAATTTACATCATCGTTTTTCCAATCATTTACTGGATATTCACAAATTTAGTAGCCGGGATTTTTCACGTGTATTATCCGGATTATCAAAATTATAAATTTGGATTCGAATGGTTTTTTTCAAAAATGAATAGCAGGGAGATTACCTTGGTGTTGAGCCTTTCTTTGTTAATGTTTACCCTCCCATTTACCGGTGCAACATATTTCAAGAAAATGCCCTTGCTCAAAACCATAATTGTCGTTTTTTTATTAATAGGAATATATTTTGGAATTGGATACATGTTGGTAGAGGTTCTTGATATCCAAGATTATAGCAAGGCAAATAAAAGAGTATTGTTTATTAAAAGTGAAGAGGGTGCTAAGTTGGCAGGCATTTGGGCAGTTTGGATAGCTCATTCTACTTTATTGACAATAAGTTATTTCAAAGTAAAAGAAAAGGAGGTGTAGTATGGAATTTAAAAACAATAAAAGTATCGCACTCCAAATCGCTGATAATCTGTCAGAAAGAATACTTAATGGCACGATCGCCATTGAAGAGAAAATTCCTTCTGTCCGGGAACTGGCTTCAGAAATGGGTGTAAACCCAAACACCATCGTGAGGAGCTATGCAGAGCTTCAGTCAAAAAATATTATTTCGAACCAAAGAGGGATCGGATATTTTGTGGCAAAGGATGCGCAGGATATTATTAAAGAATGGAGGAAGCAGGATTTTTTTAATATTGAATTGCCTGAATTCGCGCATCAAATGAATATTCTAGGTATTAGCTATGCTGAACTCAGCGCTCCTATATCAAAACTTTTAAATAATAAGGATAATGAAAACAAGTAATAAATTATTGATCGGGTTATTATCAACTATATTTTTTGTGATAATGGCTTTTTTTCTTGACATCAGGGTGTTTGGTGAAAAATGGAGGGAACGAAGTGCTGAAACGAAAACAGAAAATTTTCCACTTGAAGATTTCAAACACATAGAAATTGAGAAATTGAAGTCCATCAAAATATCTCCCTCTGAGGCAAACCGTATTCAATTTGCCACCTACAATGATACCACTGAGTTTGGCATTAACTATGTGATAGAAAATGATACTTTGAAAATAAGCGGTAAATCATCCATAAAATTTAGAGGATCATATACACTGTTTACAAAATCCAATATTGAAAGTATTGCTGTAAAGGACTCAAAAATAAGGCTTTCGGGTCTCGATCAGGATAGTATATTTTTGAATATTGTGGACGGCGAGATAAGCAGTCTTGCAAGAAGTGATAGTGATATTTCAATTTTCAAAAAGGCGAGGATTTCCGGAATAAATTCAACGATAAGGTTTTGGGATGCAAAAATTGAAATATTGGAATTAAATATAGAAAAATCGAGGGCAGAGTTTAGAAAAGATATAAACCATGTCAATGCCTCAATCAGATCCAATTCGCAATTACATTTGAAAAATGTAGAAAAGCTGGAAATAGTCAAAGACAAAGAGAGCCGGATTTATATGCGATAACCTGATTTGATTTATTGCATCAATAATTATCTCCTGGATTTCAGTTTATGATAAAATATTATATACCACAAAAGAGGAGATGTAGGCTAAACCTGTCATATAGAAAAACTGAAGTAATGGCCATTTCCAACTGTTGGTTTCTTTTTTCACTATTGCCATGGTGCTGACACATTGCATGGCAAAGGCGTAAAAGACCAAAAGTGACAAGGCAACAGCCGGAGTGTACACCGGCTCTCCCGTGTCAGGATTTATTTCAGCTTTCATTCTGCTTTTTATGGTTGATTCTTCTTCAGAGCCAATGCTGTAAATGGTTGCCATGGTTCCCACAAAAACTTCTCTGGCAGCAAACGAAGTGACTAAGGCAATGCCGATTTTCCAATCAAAGCCTAACGGTTTGATTACGGGTTCAAGTGTTTTTCCGAATATTCCGGCGAAAGAATTTTCAAGTTTGAATGCGTCTACTTTTGCATCGAAGTCCTTAGCATTGAGCTGTTCACCGTTCAATGCATTTGTCACATACGATTCAGCATTTTTTAATTTGTCGCCCGGGCCATAGGAGGCTGCTACCCAAAGAATGATGGAAATAGCCAGAATTATTTTTCCTGCTTCAAAAGTAAATGTTTTGCATTTTTCAAATATAGTAATCCCCACATTTTTCCATCGAGGAAATTTATACAATGGAAGCTCCATGATGAAGTAGCCTTTTTCGGTGACCTTTACGATGGCATGTATGATTAAAGCAGAAATAATAGACATTACAAAACCCAATATATACATGCCCATAAGTGCCAAACCCTGTAGATTCAGTAGCCCCAATATCTTCACATCAGGAACTACCAGAGCGATAAGAATGGTATAAACCGGAAGTCGGGCGGAGCAGCTCATAAATGGGGTCACAAAGATGGTCGTGAGCCTTTCTTTCCAGTTGTCAATGGTTCTGGTTGCCATGATGGCCGGAATAGCGCAAGCAACCCCCGAAATAAGCGGAACCACACTTTTTCCATTAAGGCCAAATTTTTGCATAATTTTATCCATCAGAAAAACCACTCTGGACATATATCCTGTTTCTTCAAGAATAGAAATAAAAGCAAAAAGGATGGCTATTTGTGGTAGGAAAATGATTACGCCTCCAATTCCGGGAATTACCCCTTCAGATAATAGGCTGGTCAAAACCCCGGGCGGCAATGTTGTTTTTAAATAAATACTGAACTCTGAAAAGCTATAGTCAATAAAATCCATAGGCGCTTGTGCCCAGGCAAATATGGTCTGGAAAATTAAGAATAACAGACTGAAAAATATGAGATAACCATATACCTTGTGCGTAAATATTTTATCCAATTTTTCTGTGACATTCTTGTTTTGCTTCAGATTATATACTACTGCTTCATGGATAACCTTGTCAATAAGCTTATAGCGTTGCAGGATTTCTTTTGACTGCGAAAGCTCAGGATTGAATTTGTTGGCTCTTATTAGATTTTTGATAAACAGCTTATCTTCATCTGATAGGTGATTAAAATTTTGGTATTGGATTAAGTGGATATGTGCCAGGTAATTATTGTGGACATCAAATTTATTGGCAAGCTCAATTTCCAGGTCACTCTCAAAGGCCGAGGAGTTAAATATTGGCGCAGATTTCTGTATATCATTTTCGCAAATGGCCTGCTTTAATAATTCTACCCCCTGTCCGGTACGGGCGTTTAAGGATATTGTGGGAACGGAAAAGAACCTGGCTATAGCCGTTGGATTTACCCTTTGGCCTCTATTGGTGGCCACATCGAGCATATTCAATACTAGAATAACGGGAATATCCAAATCTACTACTTGCGTAAAAAGCAAAAGGTTTCGCTTAATATTCGAGGCGTCGATAATGACAATTGCTAAATCGGGATAGTCAGGATTATTTTTGTCAATGAGGCTATCGATTACTACTTGTTCATCCAATGATTTTGGATATAGGCTGTATGCGCCGGGCAAATCAATAATTCTTAGTTTTTCGCCGTTTTCGAGCTGGCATGTACCCGTTTTTTTTTCTACTGTAACCCCGGGAAAATTTCCGACTTTTTGGTTTAGTCCTGTTAGCTGATTAAATAGCGAAGATTTTCCGGAGTTTGGATTTCCCAGTAGGGCTATATTTTTAAGGCGCTCTCCCATCATTAATTATTCATCTATCAATATACACGACGCTTCTGAAATTCTCAAGGTAAGATTGTATCCTGCTATATCATAAGAGATAGGATCACCAAAAGGAGCGGTATAGTTCATTTTAATAATACTTCCCGGGAGGCACCCCATCTCCATAAGTTTCAATGAAATTATACTATCAGTAAAACCCTTTATGGTACCAGATTCCTCACGTTTAAGATCCGCCACACTTCTATTCATCATCCGGCTTATTTAGAATTAGTATAAAAAGCGCAAGGTACTCTATCCTTTCAAATATTCAAAAACTAATAAGTTGTATCGTGAAGATGTCGTAGCCGGGCTATTTGCCGATTAAAACCTTAACTATTGCAATATTTTGCTTCGTAGATACGTGTATTGTTCAAAGACGTTGCAAAGGACCCGAAAAAAAATGGTTAAGAAGCTTATTTATGCGTATGCAGGTTTATGAAAAACAGGCGTTAGGAATTGTTATTTCGGATCTATTTCTCGGTTGTAATGCAAGATTAAAAACATTATAGCGAAAAAAAAGTTTTTACCATTGTGAATTCACTCCTGCTGGGAGTGAAGGTTGTTGGGTTGTTTGTTTGGTAGGTTTAGCCCGGTTGTATTGGGCAGCCGGGCTACTTTTGTGTGAGTCCATTAATAAAACGATAAGCGATAGGCATTTTAGGCTGTACGTTTAAATTCCCTATACCTTCTATAAGTTGCTACGCCAAACCCAAACATCAAAACCAAAGAGCCAAGCCAGAGCACATTAATAAATGGCATTTCTATGGCTTTCATAATGATATAATCCCGTTGGGATGTTTCAGTTGCCAACTCAAATTTGCCCTCTTCCGGTTTGATATTCAGGAATGATATTTTTACACCCAATTCTTCTTCGATAGCTGGAATATTGCCCATCATGTTGTCTTTTATAATAAAAATAGGATTGAGGGTATAGGTTTTATTTTTACCCTGAATTTCAATTACAGCTTCAGCGGCCATATCATCCGGGCCTAGTAGTAAGCCTTCTAAATGTTCTATTTTTTGTACGCTTTTTAATGTGGAAACAAAATCTTTAATAAAAAATGGCTCTCCTATCCCGACACTATTTTTATTGGGTGCGCTCCATTGGCTTTGGACATCAGGGTCAGGAATGGAAGAAATATGGGTATAAAGATCCTTGTCTAGCAGATGTCGGATATCCGGGGAAACCATAAGTCCCATATTCGGATTCACCTGTGCACGGGGAAATAGAGAAAATGCCTTTTCACCCTTTTTTTTATATTCTACTTCAAAGTAAGTGTTTTCCGGAAGAATGGATAGAGTATCGCCTGTTTCAAAAACAGTTTTGCCATCATGGACATACTCCTTTTTTGCCACTACCTTGTGTTTATCTGACGTACTACGAATTATATTTTTTGGTGGAAATCCGGGAACTCCTGTTAATTCTACACGCTGACCCTTATAGGTGAGTTCATATTCATTCATAATTTTTGGCTCATTGGCAAAGAGAAGCACATTTTCCTGATTCATTTCATCAGACATATTTTGTGAAAACAACGAGCCCGTTGTGTTCATGGAAATAACCCTGGAATATCCGGAGGAAAATAATATACCTAAGAGCATCATTGCTATCCCTAAATGTGCCACAGATCCCCCGGCCAATTTGAAGCTTTTCTTTTTTAATAACCGTATCAGTATGGTGCTGTTTGCTACCAGTGAATATATGCCGGCGGTCAACAAGAGGATGTATGAAAATTGATGGATATCATATATTAAAAAAACAAATGTAGAAACCGCCAAACTGATCAGAACCGGAACGGATAACTCATTCCATAGCTTTGTTTTATCGATCTTTTTCCAAAAAAAGAACTGACCCGTTCCTGAGAAAATAGCGATTAATATTGCACCCCAGATTTGAAATTTGGAATAGAAAATAGCCTGATCGGCCGGAGGCGCCATATTTGAGCTGATGCCAAATTGCTCAAGGATGGTGTTGTACACAGGTATCGATGTTCCGGCCATTACCTGAAATCCCATCAGGCCGAGCACTGTCGCCCCCATAAAGATCCAGAATTCTCTGGAATATGCCGAGACTTCCTTATCTGTCGATGGTATTTCCTTCCATCGGTACATACACAAACCAATTGCCAAAGCCAAAAATGCCAAGAGATAAATGAGCAATTGACCGGAAAGCCCGAGATCGGTGAACGAGTGTACCGAAGCATTTCCAAGAATGCCACTTCGGGTGAGGAAGGTGG
>JAUUZS010000112.1 GCA_030589835.1 Cyclobacteriaceae bacterium | reverse complement strand
CTACATTGAACCATGGATTATCTGCAGTTGGCTTAAACGCGCCATCGCTAAAATCAAAATACATGGCGGCGTATGGATTTGGCACGTCCTGATGATTGAAAACCACATCGAGAATAACTGCAATTCCATGTTCATGAGCCACATCAATAAATTCCTTCAGTTTGTTTTTCGTTCCATATGCTTTATCCGGGGCAAACATAAACGTAGGATTATAGCCCCAGGAGTTGTTTCCATTAAATTCTTGAACAGGCATTAGCTCTATGGCATTGACCCCCAGGTTTTTGAAGTATGTGATGGTATCGATAAGACTAGTGTAACTTCTGTTATGCTCATCAAAAAAATCCCGGATTAATAATTCATATATGATAAGATTGTCTTTTCCCGGTCTTGAATAATGGTCATTTTTCCATGCATAATCCTGCTGTCCTGTTTGAATGATGGATAATCTATTGAAGTACCAACTATTTTTTATAGACTCCTCCGGGAAGGTGATCAAATTGGGATAAATTGATGCTGGTATCCATTTATCATCCGGATCTAGTATTTTATCAGCATAAGGATCTGCCACATAAACAGACTCATCTACCAGATATTGGAATGCATATTCTTTCCCTGGGATTAAACCGTTTATTTCAAGCCAGAAATATTCCCCATCTTTAAACATCTGGTATTCTGGCGAAAATGAGTAGTTATTAAAATCACCGAGCACATAAACAGAAGATTTCATTGGTGCAAGGAGGCATAAAGTTACTTTAGTATCATCTTCATTATTATAGTTAATTCCCGATATAATTTCCGCAGGTCGTGGTTGTTCTACCGTTGCGGTACGGATCACATACCGGAAGCTAATTATTGTGTCTTCCACAGAGGCGATACTGCTAACATGAAGGGTACACGGAACAATGCCCTCAGTCTCAGTAGCAGTATGTGTATAGGAATAATTGGAAATATTGTTTTGTGTGTTTACCTCAACACCATTGATTGTCAGCGCAAAGTCTGCGAGTTCAGTAGATACGGAGGTTATTTCTAATGTTTCACCTGTGGATAAGAATGCAGGATTCAACTCTGGTTTTGTAAGCAAGGCCGTGAATTTATCTTCTGAAAGATCAGCGAAATAATCGGTGGTTTGCCCATTTTCCCAGTCGTCACCTTTCAGTAGCATTCCCAACCTGGTTTCTTTGCTGATATCCCCGTCAAAAAAGTCCTTAGGTGTAAAGGTGATGGAAAAGGTGGTCTTATTGCTTGCAGTTGATTTGGTGAATTGAGCCATGTCGGATAAGGAAGGATTGTCGGAGGCGGGGTTAATATTGTACTTTGCATCGATGCTCTTGTCGGGTATCCAGACCCAAATCCATGTATTGCTCAATTCAGCAAGCGTATTGCCTGTCACGTCATAGGTAATTGTGATTTCCGTATCGAAGGTAAAAATTGCCGGTTCAATAGTCGGTTTGATATCTTCTTTTGCTAATGATAGGGTAGCAAACATGAATAATATGGCCGCAGTTAGGCAAAGGACAGACTTGAAATAAGAAGGAAATGCCATTATTTAAGGATTAAGTTTGACGAAAATCATTTTTTGTGAAAAGGACTATAAAATAGGCTGATTATTAAATTCCGAATGTATTCCAATCCCTCTAATATTTCTGCCATAATACGGTACCTAAGTGTATCCTGATGCTAAAATAAACAAAACCTGATTTCAACGCATTATAAAATTAATCGAAACTACTGTTATTTTAATGGAAAACTTCGGTCTTCCCTTCCTCACCTGCAGTCTGGCGACTTCTGACAATACTTACTATCTTCCATTAAGCCCGAGGCAGGCAGGCTCAGGGTAGAACCGAAAAAATAATGGAAATAAATTTTGCTCCATATTGATGTATCAACGCATGTAATATAGGATCTCGGCACGTACATCCCACAAAGTCGCCGGACAATGAAAGGTTTTTTTTGATCGTCTTTTAATATCTCTTAAATTTGCACCTTGATTTTGGAATATGAGTGATTTTATAAAGCATGAATGTGGTATTGCGATGATTCGTCTGCGCAAACCACTCGATTATTACCTCCAAAAGTACGGTACACCTGCGTATGCAGCCAGCAAATTGTATTTGCTTATGGAAAAGCAGCATAATCGTGGTCAGGATGGTGCCGGCGTGGTGAACATAAAAGTAGATGTAAAACCAGGTGTCCGCTACATAAGCCGCTATAGATCAATAGATCAGCAACCCATTGCCACCATATTCAAAAAAATAAATAGGAAATATAAAAAGGTAAAAAAGTCGTTTCCTGATAAATTTACTGATGCTAAATGGCTGAAGCAAAATGTGCCTTTTACCGGTACTGTTTGGCTGGGCCATCTCAGGTATGGCACCCATGGGGCAAACAGTATAGAAAGCACCCACCCTATGCTAAGGCAAAATAATTGGCGTAGCAGAAATCTTGCCGTTGCCGGAAACTTTAATCTTACCAATGTCGATGAGTTGTTTTCCATTTTACTGGATCTCGGTCAGCACCCCAAGGACAAAGTTGATACCGTTACCGTCATGGAAAAGATCGGGCATTTTCTGGATCTCGAAAACCAGGATCTTTTTGATAAGTATAAAGAGCAATACAGTAATGAAGCAATTACTGAGATCATAGAAAACGAATTGGATCTTGGAAATGTGTTGCGAAGGGCATGTAAAGATTTTGATGGAGGATATGCCATGGCAGGCGTCGTAGGGCATGGAGCATCATTTGTAGCCCGGGATCCATCGGGTATTCGGCCGGCATATTATTATATGGACGATGAAGTAGTGGTAGTGGCATCTGAAAAGCCGCCAATAATGACTGCATTTAATGTCGATTATGCTGATATTCATGAAATAAAACCTGGCCATGCTCTGATCATTAATAAGGGTGGGGAAGTATCGGAAGAGAAATTTCTAGACCCTCTTGAAAAGAAATCATGCAGCTTTGAGCGCATATATTTTTCTAGGGGGACTGATCCTGACATCTATAGGGAAAGAAAAGCGCTAGGCAGGCTTTTATTGCCACAAATACTGAAGTCCATTAATTTTGATCTGAAAAATGCTATTTTTTCCTATATACCAAATACGGCTGAAACGGCCTTTTTAGGAATGATCGAGGGTCTGGAAAATTATCTTTCTACAAGAAGGAAAGATGTGTTGATTGATGGAAAACCCACTTTAGACAATATAGAGGATATCCTTGATTTCAGACCTCGTGTGGAAAAAATCATTACGAAAGACGCCAAATTAAGAACATTTATTACTGACGACGAGCACAGGGACGAGCTGGTAGGTCACGTTTATGATACTACCTACGAAGTGGTAAGAAAGGACAAGGATTCTATAGTGATCCTGGATGATTCTATTGTGCGGGGAACTACCCTTGAAAAGAGCATTTTATTTTTGCTGGATAAAATACATCCAAAGAAAATTATTGTCGTATCCTCAGCGCCACAGATTCGTTTTCCGGACTGTTACGGTATTGATATGTCAAAAATGAAGGATTTCGTTGCTTTCAGGGCTGTTATTGCCTTGATAAAGGATAGGAAGATGGATAGCCTGCTTGATGAGGTATATAACAAGTGCATTGCCAGCATCAGTCAAAAGGAAGCGCCGAATTATGTAAAGGAGATTTATGCGCCATTTACTGATGATGAGATTTCGGCCAAAATCGGAGAAATTGTTACTCCAAATCATTTGAAAGCTCAAGTGGAGATCGTCTATCAAACCGTAGATAATTTACATAAGGCATGCCCTAAACATTTGGGAGACTGGTACTTTACTGGTAACTATCCTACACCAGGAGGGAATAAAGTAGTGAATAAGGCTTTTGTGAATTATATGGAAGGTAAGATGGTCCGGGCCTATTGAAATGAGCTCATGACATTTAATTAAAAAGGGAGGTTTTCATTCATCATTCAAATGTTCGTTTGTTATATTATTCTGCTATTCTAAAACAAGCAACCATACTTTTACAAAAAAACGATTTTCAATCAGATCATTTTTTAATTTGAAAACAAGGTACTTACATACCCTCATTTATACCGCAAAACTTTCGCCGCATCCGCAGGTTCGCGATGCGTTAGGATTTATAAATTGAAATCCTTTTCCATTTAATCCACCAGAAAAATCCAGCGTCGTGCCCATAATGTATAGCATACTCTTTTTATCCACAAGGATCTTAATCCCCTGGTCTTCAAAAATTTTATCATCTTCCTTGATTTTGCTATCAAAATCAAGTTGGTACATGAGCCCTGAGCATCCACCCCCCTGTACGGCAACTCGGATAATATCTTCCGCAGAATGTCCTTCTTCTTTCCTCAATTGAATCAATCTCTCCTTTGCTTTATCTGTTACCTGAATCATTTCAATACAATTTTAATATTAATTCTCACTAAATCAGTAAATATAAATTTCGATTTACTACTTCAATCAAATAGAACTGTTTTGTTATTGGATTTGTTTCATTTTTTTGAAAAACAATTTTCCGAAACTATAAGATGGATCTTCATTTCAGAGGCTTAAAAGGTTCAATAATTATTTTCCGATTTTTCCGCTTAATTGAATTACTTTTGTCTTTCGATTTTGAAGTTTAGCTATGGAAAAGAGAACAGAAATACAAGAATTGGGAGAATTTGGATTAATTGAGCAAATCACCAAAGACATTGTCACTAAAAATGAAACTACAAGAATTGGGGTGGGAGATGATGCCGCAGTGATTGATGCAGGCAATGATTATTTGCTTTTGTCTACTGATATGCTTGTCGAAGGCGTTCATTTTGATCTTTCGTATATGCCCATTCAACACCTGGGCTACAAAGCGATCTCGATTAATGTTTCAGATATTGCTGCGATGAATGGAAATCCTGAGCAAGTTGTGGTGAGCCTTGGCTTGAGCAATCGATTTTCTGTGGAGGCAGTAAAAAAACTGTACGAGGGCATCCGTAGTGCTTGCAAGGATTATAAAGTGGACCTGGTTGGTGGCGATACGACCTCCTCACCTTCAGGATTGATTATTTCTGTTTCCATAACCGGCAGAGTGGAGAAAGATAAAGTTGCCTTGCGCAGTAAGGTGGAAAAAGGTGATATCATTTGCGCCACCGGAGATCTTGGTGGAGCATACATCGGGCTTCAGGTACTCGAGCGGGAGAAGCAGGTCTTTATTGCAAATCCCGATATGCAACCTAAGCTAAATGATTCTCCTTATGTGGCGGGAAGACAGCTGAAACCGAACGCCAGATTGGACATCATTCATGAACTCGCCGAGCTGAATGTGAAGCCGAAATCCATGATTGATATTTCTGATGGCCTGGCGTCAGAATTATATCATTTGGCCCAACAATCGAACGTGGGGTTCTATATTTATGAAGATAAGGTTCCTATTGACAAGCAAACTTATGATACAGCCGTCGAATTTAATATTGATCCTATTACCTGTGCCATGAATGGGGGAGAAGATTATGAATTGCTTTTCTCAATTAGCCAGGATGATTATGAAAAGTTAAAAAGCCATCCCGATATTCATTTTATCGGCTATGCAAATGAAAAGGAAAAAGGAATAAACCTGGTCACCAAAAACGAAAATGTTGTTCCGCTCAAAGCTCAGGGATGGGATCATTTTATGGCAAAAGGGGAATAGTGTTTTTAATGCCAGGGTAAAAAGTGCTTCCTCCAGACAATTTTTAATGCTTACTTAATACCACATCTATCATATCACGAAAATGCCGCGTATAAATATCCGGCAATCTCCTTGGTGCAAAAATGGCAATCGGGAAGACGTTCTTATTTTTCCCAGGATACTTTGGCCACTGCCTGGTTCATATTAATACTTGGGAAATGATGCCTTTCATTATTTATAATAATTCTAAATAACACGTGATTGAAAAACATATTCTCTATTTCAATGAAATTTGATTTGAAGAAATTATATTCAAAAAATTTTATGAACCTAAATATAAACAAGAGAAAAAATGTCGAATTCAAGTAATACCACAATAAAATTTTATAGTGGTGAAAAAATCCCTGTAGAACTTCATAAAGTAAGGATAGTACAGAAGTTATTTTTAAAACCAATTGATGAGCGTATGGAGGCTATTGAAAAGGGAGGCTACAACACCTTCCTTTTGAACACCAAAGATATTTTCCTTGACATGCTCACCGACTCTGGCACCAATGCCATGAGTGACAATCAGGTGGCATCTATGCTTCAGGCCGATGATGCCTACGCAGGATCACAAAGTTTTTACCGAATGGAAAAGGCCTTGCGTGATGTGTTTGGAAAAGAATATGTATTGCCTGTCCACCAGGGACGTGCGGCAGAAAATATTATTTCCCAGGTCTTTATTAAGGAGGGGGATGTCATTCCGATGAATTACCACTTCACGACCACCAAAGAGCATATGGAGCTGAATGGCGGTAAGGTACTGGAAATTTATACCGACGAGGCACTTAAGATCAAGAGTAGTTTTCCTTTTAAAGGCAATATCGATCTTGAAAAATTAAAGGGTGTTTTTGAAGAATACGGTAAAGAGCATGTTCCTTTTGTACGCATGGAGGCTTCTACCAACTTAATTGGGGGCCAGCCATTTTCTATGCATAATATGCGTGAGGTGAAAAAAATCGCTGACGAAAATGATACGATGATCGTGCTTGATGCGAGTTTGATTGGCGAGAATGCCTACTTTATTAAAAAGCGTGAAGCGGGGTATGAAAATGCATCGATCAAAGACATTTTGCTTGAAATGTGCAGTTATGCTGATATGGTATATTTCTCCAGTAGAAAAGTAAGCTCGACCAGAGGTGGCGGAATTGTAACAAATAGCAATGATTTATTCCTGAAAATGCGAGACCTGTTGGTTCTTTTCGAAGGCTTTCTTACCTATGGAGGGATGTCGGTTCGCGAAATTGAAGCTATGGCAGTAGGTATCGTTGAAACCTGCGATGATACCGTAATCAGCCAGTCGCCTGAATTTATTGAATACGCTGTCAATGCGCTGGATGATGTTGGGATTCCAGTGATTACACCGGCAGGTGGTCTTGGGTGCCATATCGACGCAAAGGACTTCTTATCACATGTTCCACAAGGCGAATATCCTGCCGGGGCACTGGCAGCGGCCTTGTTTATTATTTCAGGTATTCGTGGTATGGAACGGGGTACCATATCCAGTGTCCGCGATGAAAATGGGGATGATATACTCGCTGATGTAGAATTGCTTCGTTTAGCATTTCCACGAAGGGTTTTCACCCTGTCACAAACGATGTTTCTTGTTGACCGTGTAAAATGGCTGTTTGAAAACCGAGAGTTGGTTGGTGGATTGAAATGGGTGGAAGAGCCAAAATTGCTACGTTTCTTTATGGGACGATTGACTGCAATGAATGATTGGCCGCAGAAATTAATCGCCAAGTTTAAAAAAGATTTTGGGGATTCATTATAATCAAACTAAGTCAATAAAAAAGGAAATCGAATTGGTTCCCTTTTTTATTGTGTCACATTGATCTATTCGTTGATACGATTGATGAGTACAAAAAAAGCCGATGATGGACTTTATCCAACATCGGCTTTTTTTAATTCCCAATTTGGGAGGGTATAAATTGTATTTTTAAATACTATGCATTTCCCACTTCAGCCTTCAACTTGCCAAGAGAGTCTTTTGCATCTCCGAACAACATTTTGGTCTTATCGCCAAAGAATAATGGATTTTCAATTCCTGCATAGCCGGGCCGCATACTTCTTTTGAGTACGATCACCGATTTGGCTAATTCCACATCCAAAATTGGCATACCATAAATAGGGCTTCCCTCATCATCTTTAGCGGATGGATTTACCACATCGTTTGCACCAATAACCAATACCATATCTGTCGAAGGCATTAGCTCATTGGCCTCTTCGAGTTCCAATAATTTTGGATATGGAACATCTGCTTCCGCTAATAATACATTCATATGACCTGGCATTCTTCCAGCAACAGGATGAATCGCATATTTTACATCTACACCTTCATTTTCCAACGCCCTTTCCAAATCATGGCAAACGTGTTGCGCTTGCGCTACTGCAAGTCCGTATCCGGGTACGATAAGTACCCTGTTTGAATATTTTAATTGAATAGCCAAATCACTGTGAGTTGCTTCTTTAACTACCTGCTCCCTGTCACTTCCACTTGAGCTTCCGCTTGCAGTGAAACCGCCGATTACCACATTAAATAGTGACCTGTTCATGGCATTACACATCAATACGGTAAGGATCGTTCCTGCTGCACCAACGATAATTCCACCAACGATCATCACCTGATTGCCGTAAATAAGTCCTGCTCCGGCAGCGGCGATTCCTGTAAATGAGTTGAGCAATGAAATCACAACTGGCATGTCACCCCCGCCAATAGGCGTAACAAACGTGACGCCATACACCATGGAAACTGCCAGAAGAATTAATACTAATGTAAAGTTTAATTCTGGTTGCATCATGATATATCCACTCAAACCAAGAACGATTACAAGCATTCCAAGATTGATGACCTGAGGGACAGGCAGCACTAAGCTATCCCTTAAAAAGCCATCCAGTTTTCCCCAAGCTACGATACTGCCAGTGAAGGCAATACTGCCTACAAACAAGGCAAAGATGATGGTGAGTACTTCGGTGCTCATCATTACGGTGCCTTCCGGGAGGTTGTAAAACTCAACAGCAGCAATAAGCATCGAACAAGCGCCTCCAAGGCCGTTAAATAAAGATACCATCTCCGGCATCTTTGTCATTTTTATCTTTTTCGCTGCCACCCAGCCAATTCCGCCTCCGAGAAGCAGTCCGCCCAGAATCCAGATATAATTATTGGATTCATTCTCCATTGGGTAAAATATGGTAAGGACAATCGCGAGTCCCATTCCCAGGGCCGCAATTAAATTACCTTTCTTTGCGCTATCCGGATGGCTGAGCCTTTTCAAGCCAATGATAAAAAGTACGATACAAATCAGATATAAAAAGTCTATTATTGGTTTTTCCACTTTCCTTCAGTTTAAGGTTATTTTTTTTTCTTCTTGAACATTTGGAGCATTCGGTCTGTGACTGCGAATCCTCCTATCACGTTGATAGTTGCCAAAGCAATTCCAATCATTCCTATAGTTAATATGAAATAATTGCCAGGATCTGCATTTCTGATAAGAATAATAGCTCCGATCACAACTACACCACTAATTGCATTTGCTCCAGACATCAAAGGAGTGTGTAGTACTGTAGGCACCTTCGAAATGACTTCCATGCCCAAAAAAACGGCAAACACCAGTATATAGAGCATTCCTATATTGGCACTAATAAATTCTATAATAATATTCATGTGCTGTAATTTTTATTTTCCGTAACGAATTTCCCCTTCCGACGCAATGCAGCTGGACTTCAATATTTCATTTTCCATATCGATTTCCAATTTGCCTTCTTTCAGGAATGTCTTTAAAAAGTTGTGAATGTTTTTGCTGTACAATTGGCTTGCATGGTTAGGAACGTCTGCCGATAATTCAGAATTTCCAATGATTGTCACACCGTGCTTTACCACCGTTTTCCCATCTTCAGTCAATTCACAATTTCCTCCGGTAGAGGAGGCCAAATCCACAATGACCGAACCCTGTTTCATTTGCTCTACTACTTCTTTAGTAATTAATGTCGGTGCTGGTTTGCCCCTTAGCTGAGCGGTTGTGATAATTACATCTGCTTTAACGGCGACCTCAACAATTTTATCTCG
>JAUUZS010000551.1 GCA_030589835.1 Cyclobacteriaceae bacterium | reverse complement strand
TAATGTATCCCGGGCATCAAGGTAAGGATATAGAAAATAATGTGCCCCTTGTTATCACTCCTGAGGGGCTTTCATTTTCACAAATGGGTGATCAATCAAATATCGATGATTTTGAATGGATAGACGAGGTAAGTAATAATTACAATGTGGATATTTTAATGCCCAATTGCTGGACAACAGATATAGTTAGGGTGGCAAATGGATTTAAACCAGTACTAATTTTTACCGGACACGAAAACGAGATGGGACATACGATAGATCATCGAGAGCCCAATTGGTTGACTTACCAAAGGAAAGAAGGATCTGACAGGTTCGGAGGAAGTAAAGATATTGGTTACGATACACCTTTGATTCTCATGGCTTGGGGGGAATCTTATCACTATAAACGGGAGCATTTTTCAAAATAGAAAGGAGCTGTAAAATGAAACGTATTCTCAGTAAGATTTTATCGGCGTTTTTTTTATTTGACTCAATGAAAACCAATATTCAGCTATATAAATCAAGATGTAATTGGCTGGTTTTAGTTGTAGCATGCTTATTATTTCTCAGATGTAACAGGAACGATCACATCATCATCCGCTATGCTCATGTGGGAGTGAAGAACGAACCGCAATCCCGCTTTACTGAGGAGCTGGCTATTCGTGTTAATGAAAGGACTCAGGGCAGGGTGGAGATAAGGGTTTATCCAAATTCTCAATTAGGCAATTCCAGCGAATTGGTAGATGGCGTGAAGTATGGATTCATAGGTATGTCGCACCATGATTTTTCTTCACTAAGCAAGTTTTATAATGACTTCTCAGTATTTAATGCACCGTATATTTTCAGGGATGTGGAACATGCGCTGTTAGTTACAAATCCTCAGACTTCGCCAATATTGGCTGAAATGAATGCGAAATTAATTGAAGAATCCAACATCCGTGTTTTGGGGAGTTTCTACCGTGGTGGAAGGCAGTTGACCACAAATTTTCCGGTTTACTCCGTCGATGACCTGAAAGGAAAAAAAATACGCGGTGTTCCTTTTCCTATTTGGATGTCGATGATCAGGGGCATGGGTGCCATTCCGACTCCCGTTGAGTTTTCAGAATTAACGACTGCTTTGATGACCGGTTTGGTTGAAGGTCAGGAGAATCCCTTGAGCAACATTTATGCTTCTCAGATTTATGAGGTCCAAACGCATATTGCCATGACAAACCATATGTTGTCCTGTCTTTGTGTTTTTATTCATGAAGAACTGTGGCAAAAAATTTCAATACATGACCAGCAGATTATTTTAACAGCCATTAAGGAGCTTTCAGCTGAAACCGTAAAATGGATTGAGGATGGTGATGAAGAGTTAATAAAGATCCTGGAGTCGGAAGGGCTGGTTATTGTCGATCGAAAAAACGGATTGGATATTGAGAATATAAGGCAATCTGTGCAAGCACAAATAGTATCTGATTTTCCGGAGTGGAAATCGTATATTGATCAATTTCAAGAAATTAAATAAATGCTAAGACAACTACTCGTTAAAATAAGAGCATCAGAAAAGTATATAAGCGCAACCATTTTATTTGCGATCATGCTGATTACGCTCATTCAAATTGTGATGAGAGCATTTTTCAATGTTCCATTAGTTGGTGTCGAAGAGCTTTCCCGGTACCTGTTTATCGCTTTCGTTTTTTTGGGCTTATCATATTATAATCGTGTTGATGGTCACATAAAACTGGAAGGACTGCAAAAAAACTTTCCGTTAAAACTCAAAAGAGTTATTGGAATTCTTATTCACCTTTCGAGTGTAATTGTATTTGCTATTATTACATTCTCGGCAGCATATACAAGCTTGTCGAATTACCTTAGCACTACGCCAACACTATCCATCCCGTTTTGGTTGTTTTTTCTTCCTACTATTATAGGCTTTAGCATGTTGACCATGGAGGAGATAAATATTTTATTCAAGGAAATTAAAAAGGATATCAAGGCATGGGAATAGCATTAATTATTTGTTTTTTTCTATTGATGATGCTGGGCTTTCCGGTCGTTATTTCCATTGCACTACCGGCTATCGTGTATATTTTTGCCAACGGTTTTCCTGTTGAGCTGATTTCGCTGCGTATGCAATACGCGTTGGATTCATATCCTTTACTCGCAATTCCTATATTTATCTTTGCCGGTAATTTGATGAACATTACTGGTGTAACCCAACGCATATTCAAATTTGCAGATTTGTCTGTTGGCAGGATGCACGGAGGGCTGGCACAGGTAAATATATTTGCCGGATTGATGTTTGCGAGTATGTCTGGCGCTGCTTTGGCTGCAGTGGGAGGCCTTGGTCCGGTCACCATGAAATCTATGCAGGAAAAGGGCTATGACAAACCTTTTTCGGCCGCTGTTACGGTGTCATCGGCCACCGTAGGCCCAATGTTCCCTCCAAGCATACCATTGATCATTTATGGAGCCGTGGCTTCAGTTTCAATTGTAAAATTATTTTTAGCAGGCATCATACCATCTCTGGTAATTGTTGCCTCATTGATGATTACTACTGCTATTATTTCGAAAATTAAAAATTATCCACGAGCAGAGAGTTGGCCATCATTTACCAGCTTGAAAAAAAGTTTTTTTCCGGCTGCACCAGCGCTTGCTGCCCCGATCATTTTAGTGGGAGGATTACTTACCGGTATTTTCACACCCACAGAGGCTGCCGCAGTAATGGTTTTGTACGTAATCGTGGTAAGCATGTTTATTTACAGGGATCTGAAAATCGCTCACCTGATTGACGCTGCGCTGCAAACCATTCGTACTTCGGTAAGTATATTAATCATCATTTCTGCTGCATCATTGTTTGGATGGATATTGGCAGTGGAGCAGATTCCCCAGACTTTTGCCAGCAGCATACTTTCCCTGACTCAAAATCCAATG
>JAUUZS010000303.1 GCA_030589835.1 Cyclobacteriaceae bacterium | reverse complement strand
GTGTGACTTGTGGAAGGATTAGTTCTAATTTTTTGATCAAACTAATTTGCCAGGAGGGCGGGGGATTTACCAATTGAAACCATGCTGAAGAAATAATGGCGCCAGCAATTTCTTTAGACTTTGTTTTGTCAAGATAGGAAGCGACGATTTGCCCTCCCATGCTGTGGCCATATAGGAATACTGGGATTTCCAGAAATAAGCTCCTACATTTCATGAGCGCAAGTTCCATATCTTCCACAAGTTGGTTTATAGAATTTGCATGACCTTTTTTTCCTCCCGATTGACCATGGCCCCTCAGGTCAAATGAGAAAACTGCGATGTTTTGTGCTACAAAAATGCTTGACATTTCATCGTATCTACCCGAATGCTCGCCAAGTCCATGAACAATAAATAGCAAAGCTCGAGGAGGATCGATTGGTTTCCAGGAAGAGCAAAATAGTTTAATGCCCCCGGTTGAGTTAATTTCGTAGTGTTCTTCGACCATAATATGAGAAATTTATTAATATCCTTGTTGAATCATCAATTAAGTGAAAAAAGGTGAATTTAAAACCATACTCTATTTGAAAAATCATTTTAATTGATCTAAAATTGCGATAAATCAGCTGCTTTGAAAAAGACACTCGTTTTACTTTTTAGTATAATCATTATTACTGCCGGGGCTTTTTATTATTTTAAAAACTTCCATCAGAAAAAAATTGATGTCTGGCAAATGATTCCAGCCAGTGCCATTATCGCTTTTGAGAATAATAGTCTGATCGATAATTGGAATAAAATCGTAGATAAGCCTGTCTGGAAAACGATGAAAAAAATGCCTTATTTTCAGGCTTGGGAGCAAGGTTTAGTTGATGCCGATAGCTTGTCGGGTAGAGATGGCTCGATAGATATGTTGTTCAGGAACAGGTCATTCATCTCTTCGCTCCACATTACTGCATCAAATGAATTTGATTTTCTTTTCTGCCTCGATCTGAATGATATAAAAGGTAAGGCCGTATTTAATAAGGTGATCAGAAGCATTTTGAAAGATTATCGAATTATATCAAAATCCAGAACCTACCAGGGGTTTGAATTGCATGAACTCATAAATAAAAACAGTAAATCTACCTTTACATATTTCATTTATGAGCATGCAGTTGTTGGCAGCTTTACCTCATTCCTGGTCGAAGACGTGGTTCGAAATGTTTCGGATGGATTTACAGACACCTTTAAATTGCGAATTTCTGCTCTTAATGGGGTTTCAAAACTTGAAAATGATGAAGGAAATATTTACATCGATTTTGCCAAACTTCCGGATTTTCTTGCCTCTTTTTTGCGGGAAGATAAAGCTACTCAAATAAAAAATATCTCAAGATTTTCGGGTGACACGTTCCTTGATATTAAAGTGACCGATAATGAATTGCTGCTCAATGGAGTGAGCACCGTGGACCTGCAAAGTAATAAAAGCTTTATTGGCACATTCAGGACACAGGATCCGGGTCGAATAAAGGTGACAGATTTGTTGCCAAATAATACGGCCTTGTTATATCATATTGCTTTTAGCGATTTTAAGGAATGGCAGCACCAACTGACGAGGTATTGGTCTGCAACCGATAATGAGCAATTCCAGAAGTTTCTGGATTTTGAAGAAAAATATAAGTTAAATCTGGATTGGATAGAGGGGGAGGCCGCTAATGCGATATTAGAAACGCCAAACAGAGAGGAGGCTGACCAGCTTATTTTTATAGGCATCAATGACAAAGACCTTGTTTTTGAGGAGCTAAATCGCTTTGCTGAACTAATAGAGCAGGAGCAGGGGGATTCGTTGTATATGGAAATTTACAATGGTCTGCCGATAGTCCAGATTCCGTTTTCAGAGTTCCCTGCTCAGATTATGGGGAATTATTTTTTAGGGTTTGAAAACTCTTTTATTACGGTTTATGATGATTATCTGGTGTTGGGGAATTCCATGCAGGTTGTAAAGTTTTTTCTAAATGAACTCGAAGACGAAAATAATTGGGGTAAATCCATCCGGCAAAATATGTTCCTTGAGAATACACTGAGTGAATCGAGCTTCAGTCTAATGATGAATACTTCGCTGGTCTGGCAGATGATCATGAATAATTTTAATGAAAAGTGGGTCGATTTGTTAAAAACCTACGAAGGGCAAATAAAATCTTTTGATTTGGTGGCTCTTCAGGTAAGCAATCTTGACAATCGTTTTTATACCAGTATAGCCATAGGCCATCAGAAGAGAGTTGCCCCGGCGCCTAAATCAGGAAGGCTTAAAAAGCTTCAAAGTGTGTATGCCTTGTCTCCGATTATTTCAAAACCTGTGATTGTAAAAAATCACAATAACAATAAATTTGAAGTACTGTTCCAGGATTCGTTGTATATATTGTATCAAATTTCTAATGAGGGGCAGATCCTATGGGGAGATAGTATTCAGGATAAAATAGTATCAGACATCCAGCAAATTGATTATTATAAAAATTCAAAGCTGCAATACCTGTTTGCTACTTCCAATAAAATTCATTTGCTGGATCGCAATGGTGATTATGTAGCAAACTACCCAATCAAATTGAAAGATGGAGTCAGATTGGAACATCTTTCTGTAATTGATTATGACAACTCCAGGCGTTATCGAATAATGGCAGTAGGCGAAAATGGTGACATCTACCTTTTTGATAAGGAAGGTAAATCACTCGATGGTTGGGCACCGCGACCGCTAGACAGTTCGTTGGTCGTGCCAGGATTCCATATACGCGTCAAAGGAGGAGATTGTATGGTTGCCCTCCAGGGAAATGGGATCTTAAATGTGATGAACCGAAGAGGTAAAATGTATCCTGGATTTCCAATAGACTTGAGGGCTCAGGTAACAGGAGATATTTTTGTGGACATCGGAAATGACTTTAATTCAACAAGATTAATCACTGTTTCAGATGAAGGGGAATTAATTGAGGTTAACCTAAATGGGAAAGTGGTAAATCGTGAACAATTATACAAACCTAGTAAAGAAAGCAAGTTCTGGCTGGTAATTGATGCGCTGGGGAAAACCTATGTGATTGCAAGACAGGAGTATAATAAGATAAGTATCTTAAACAGAAAGGGCGAAGCGGTCATGGAAAAGAACATGATTTATTCAGGCGATTTATTCGTTCAATACTATAATTTTAGCACTGATAATCAAATCATTGCCATGACAGATAAAGAGCAAGAATTTACCTATGTGTTTGACAAAAAGAGTCAACCTATCACTTTTGGGCCATCGGAAGGGAGTCACCCGATTGGATTACTATATTCGAGTAAACAAAAGGAGTACCTGTTGTATAAGTGCTTTGGAAATAATTTTACCATTGAATCATTCAAATAATTGTAATATCCTAAACTAATGAAAGTCAATTATTTAATTCTTTTTTTTATCCTGGCCTTTTTTCAAGGAAATGCGCAACCGAAATCTGCGCCTACATATAGTTTGATCTCGCCGTATCAAACTATATTAACGCATATGAAATACCTGGAAGATGACAATTATCATCCGGATATATCTGCAAAAGTATTTAATCCAAAACAAGTAAAAAAAGAGGATGCAGAAGATAAAGCGATTGCTTTGCTGCAAATCTACAAAGGAGCTGGTATCAGTTTTTCTTTCGAAGATATCCCGACAAATCCTGATTATAGAGATTCATTGACTCTAAACCAGATCTATGTGATCAGCACAAAATATCCTCAGATTTATTTGGAAAAAGTTGGTGACTTTTGGTTTTATTCAAAAGAAACAGTACAAAATATTGATGAAATTCATGCTCAGGTATATCCCTATGGAGCTGAGAAGTTATTGGATCTGTTGCCGAAATTTGGAACATCTAAATATTTTGGATTGCGTGTCTGGCAATTGATTGGCATCCTTATCATTATTGTGATTTCTCTTTTGATTCATAAGGTTTTTACGCTTGTTATCGAGAAGATAATTATCAGTGTACTAATTAAAAAAGGGCATACGAAAATTGCGAGAAAGTATGTGGCGCCGGTAGCCAGGCCACTTAGTATTTTAATTCTTTTCCCAATTTTATTGATTTTTATTCCGGTACTTCAATTGCCTATCAACGTCAATAATAACATACTTATGCTTTTGAAAGCACTTTGGCCGGTTTTTGCGACTCTTGTTTGCTATAGGCTGGTTGATCTTTTGGGGTATTATATGATCAGGCTTGCTGAAAAAACGAAGAGCACATTGGATGATCAATTGGTGCCACTTGCTAGAAAGGCGCTGAAAATATTTGTAATAATTGTAGGTTTACTTGCCATACTTGCCAACCTGAATTTTGATATTCTTCCTCTGCTTACAGGTCTGTCTATCGGAGGTTTGGCCTTCGCCTTGGCTGCTCAGGATACTTTGAAAAATTTCTTTGGTTCCATTATGATATTTATGGATAAGCCTTTTCAGATTGGTGACTGGATCACTTCTGGTGATATTGATGGCACAGTGGAAGAGGTTGGATTCAGAGCAACCAGGATTCGAACGTTCAGAAATTCAGTTACCTATGTACCCAATGGCGTTATTGCCGACCGGACTGTTGACAATCACGGTTTGCGGAGTTATAGGAGATTTTATACGCAATTAGCCATCACCTATGATACTCCATCTGCTTTGGTCAATGTATTTGTGGAGGGATTACGAGAAATAGTTAATAATCATCCCCACACCTGGAAGGATAATTATCATGTGTATCTCAATGACATGGCCGATTCTTCTTTAAATATCATGTTCTATATTTTCTTTGCTGTTCCAACATGGGGAGATGAGTTGAGATGCAGACACGAGGTATTGATTGAGATCATGAGACTAGCTGAGAGTCTCGGTGTGAATTTTGCTTTCCCAACCAGGACTTTGCATATGGAAACTTTCCCCGAAAAAAAAGGAAACTCACCTGAATATCAAAAGAGCACTCCGCTGTTGAAGAAAGAATTGGAATCCTTCCTCGAAAAACCAAAAGACTGGGATAAAGAAGACCTTAAAAAATAAGTATCAATCATGAAATTTGGAACCAAAGCGATCCATGCTGGCATCAAACCGGATGCGTCAACCGGAGCGATCATGACTCCTATTTATCAGACATCTACTTTTGCCCAGGACGGTCCCGGAGAACACAAGGGATATGAATATGCCAGGACGCACAATCCAACCAGGGATGCTTTGGAGCATAATGTGGCAGCGCTTGAAAATGGAAAATTTGGGCTTTGTTTTGCATCGGGAATGGCGGCAATTGATGCCATTCTGAAACTATGTAAGCCAGGTGATGAGATCATTAGCTCCAATGATTTGTATGGTGGTACGTATCGAATTTTCACAAAAGTATTTGAATCATATGGCATCAAGTTCCATTTTGTTCCAATGGATGAAAAATCTAAAGTTGAGCGGGAGATCAATGAAAATACAAAGCTGATTTGGTTGGAAACCCCGACAAATCCAATGATGAATATCATCGACATCCAGTTGGTTTCTAAAGTGGCTAAAACACATGGAATACTTCTGGCAGTTGATAATACATTTGCTACTCCTTTTCTTCAGACGCCTCTTGATTTGGGAGCGGATATAGTGATGCATTCGGTAACGAAGTATTTGGGCGGGCATTCAGATGTGATTATGGGAGCTGTTGTTTTGAATGACAGACAACTATATCAACAACTATCTTTTATTCAAAATGCATGTGGCGCGATACCGAGTCCAAATGATTGCTTCCTGGTTTTACGAGGTGTGAAAACGCTACACTTGCGAATGGAAAGACATTGTGAGAACGGGAAAAGGATTGCCCATTTTCTCTCTGAGCATCCAAAGGTGAATAAAGTGTATTGGCCG
>JAUUZS010000170.1 GCA_030589835.1 Cyclobacteriaceae bacterium | reverse complement strand
TGCCAATACCAGTTCTTTTCATTAACCGCCTGGTGTAACAATTCCTGATGTGTGCGGTCAATTTGTTGTGTTCCAACTAATTCATCGGATAAAAACTCGGCTAGCTTCTTATAGCCTACTTCATTTAACTGCAATCCGTCAATTGTATGTTGATCATTTGTTCGATACCATTCTATAGATCGTTCAAACAGGTTAACAAAGTGTATTTCGTTCCGTCTGGCAACTGCGGCCATCGTATCGGCATATATTCGCAATCTTTTATTTTCCGCTCTCCCAAACGGCACATCCATTTTGGAAGAAAGATCTTCATATGCTGTTGGAGAAACCAATATCAATTTGGGGGCTGAGATACCATTGTATTTTTGAGTCAACGAATGATCAATAAATGCCTGTAGCTCATTGGTGTAATTCACTATACCATCTACTCCAGAAAAGGATTCACTAAAACCAAAAAAGCAAAGAATTATATCAGCATGATATTTTGTTAGCCATTGGTCTGGATATTCAAAATGACCTGTGCTACCCGATGGTTGAGCCAACTCTGTTTGAAATTTTTCGGCACCAGGAAATGCCCAGGGAGTTTTTCGACCCGCATGCGGACGAAATCCGGGGGTATTACCACCATCTCCCATATTTCGTATGATGAGATCATTATCCGGGAATCGTAGATAAATTTCGGTTTCAAAATATCCATAGTTGACCATTCTGGAAGGCAGATTGTTTCCGATTAAAATGATGCTATTGTTCTTATGTACATTAAGTAAAGGCGTAGGTTTCTTGCACCCGGATAGGATTGCTGCAAAAAATATAATTGCAATAAGACATCTAGATTTGTTCATTAATCTGGTGTTTTGGCAATAGGCGTCAAATTCCGTTTAGATCTTCATTTACAAACAGCTATTAGTATTAGCCTTAATTCTTTCAACTTATAAAATTATTTAGCTTAGCAATTAACATATTTTAGAGCAGTTTTAATAAAAAAGTAGAAATTTTATATCAGATTGAATTCTGAACAATTATCGCAAATATATTTCTTGCAGCAGCATAAATTAGATCCTCCCATATACTTCAATAAAATCCATATTTCTTGACTTATTTTCTGAGTTCAAAAACTGCCTATCTCATAGGAAATTTAAAGTCAATCAAAGTAGAGGTAGAGAGAAGATTGTGAGGTGATTTTACACTTTGATGCTATTGAAAAAATCCAGCCATTTCTTAGTACTAAACGAATCCTAAAATCAATTGGAATTTCTTTCTCCAAATTGTATTATTGGCTTAAAAAGAAGGACTGTCTAAACTCTATTTTTCAACTTAGCCAATCCCATCATCCTAACCAATTGCTTCCGGGTGAAGTCGATGTCATTAAAATGTATCTACTCTATGAAAGATTTATAAATTGGAGTTCTCTTTCCATTTATTACCAGGCACTTCAAGACGATGCAATGTTTATGGGAATCGGCAACTGGTATTAGTATGCTAACCATTTAGAGCCTGTCTATAAACTCAGTGTCTGATTCAGAAAGTTCGCTAGCAAGCCTCGCCTTCCTTAGTACGAAGTAAGGCGGACAAGGGTTTGCGCAGCTCCAAAAATATGAGTTTACGCTTGTATATGAGTTTTTCAGAAACAAGCCTACCTTGCCGGGCAGGTGTAACGCAGAAATCGGACATTATGGACAGATTCTAACTCGTACATAATAGAGTAATGCTGCCCTGTAACATGATTGCTCCAAAGCGACATATTCATGCCAATTTTCATCACGTTTACTTTTTATTCATCCTGTTTTATTTCAAGCTCAATCGGTTTATAGCCTCCTTTTGATCGAAAGTAAAGGATCAATCCAATATAGCAAATCAACATGAAAATAGGGAATACCGCTACCGTACTTAATGCTTCTTTTTTCGCCTTGCCTCGTATTGTTGCAATTGCGGCTTTGTCTTCATCTGGGGCGTTTATCAATTCAGTATTGTTTAAGGCATAATACGAGCCAAAAATGCTTTTCTTTTCCTGACTTACATAGGTTTCGTGCAATGCGGTGCCATTGTTTTCATCAAATGACAACGCACCTTTGTCAATCGCCCTATCCTGAATATTGCCTAGGAAAACTGCGCCAACAATTCCGATTCCCAGCATCCCTACGCCTGATATACCATTTAAAGTCATCGCTCCACCTTTTGGACACCGTTCTGCAACTACCCCCAATGTTGTAGGCCAGAAAAATGTTTTACCAAAGCCATATAAGGTTGAAGCGGCAAGAATCATAATTCCACTGCTTTTGGAAAGAAAGATAAGGCCTAAGGAAGCCAGCAAAGCTGAAACTGCCAAAAGTCCTAATGGCGAAAGTTTGTGCACAATTGGCCCGGAGAATAAACGCAAGACGGCCATGATAGCCGATGTATATATCAAAAGCCATAACGAATCCTGTCCGAATTTGGCAAATTCAGGTTCCATCAGCGATGTAATCCAGCTATCCGTACCTAACTCGGTCGTTGCTAACGGGATCATGATAACTACCAGCAACAAGAAAAGGCCGTTTCCTACTGAACGGGCAAAATAGCCATATACGCCAGTGAGTACTGCAACCGCCAATACAATAGTCCAGGTTGGCAGCCCAAATCGAACACCTATTTCTGCAGAAATAAGTGAAGAAATAATTAAAGCTCCCACGATGCCCACTTCCTTCAACATTTCCCTGTAAGAAACCCCTGCAGCTACACGTTCGTTCACCGGGAAGGTGCGACCGAGCAACATGAACAAATAGGCGATGACCGGAATAAATATAAGTGCCACTTTTACCTGCCACGGCATGGAATTGACCGCGATGACCAAAACGCCTCCGATGACTATGCCGGCAGGCCAGCCGGCATGCAGAATATTCAGCCATTTTGTTTTATCTCTATTGTACATCGTCGCAACTACAGGATTAATGTATGCTTCAACAGTTCCATTACCCAAGGCCATAGTAAATGTGGCCATATATAACATTTCGTACCCGTTGGCGAAGATGGTCATGAATGCGGAAATTATATGGCATGCTACACCAAACAGCATGGCATTGCGATATCCAATTTTGTCTATCACTAGAGAGAAAAGAACGATGCTGATTGCAAATGGCCAGAATCCAACACCCAGTATTTCTCCTTTTTGGGTTTCAGTCAGATTAAATTCCAGTGCCCATTCGCTGATGATTTGAGTTCTAGCTACAAATCCAAACCCTGTAGCAGCAAGGGCAATAAAACAGCCCCAAAAAAGCAAAGTGTCGTTGGATTGCGTAGCTCGGTTGGTATTATTCATAAATTCATGGTTTTGGTGTGGTTAATAATACACTTTCAATATATCAAATTTTACTTTGATGTCTGCTTTGTCTTAATAATTTATATCGTGTCAATTATTGAATAACAATGGTGCCATTTCATTTATCTATACTATAATTTTATTATTTAATTAATGTAATCTAAAATATTGATAACAAGCAGTATATTTTTTTAAATTATATAATCAGACTCCAGATTCTTTTCGAAGATTATGGATGGTGTTCTGCACGGTTCCATGCAAATTATTTCCATCTGAATTCTTTATATCATATTTTATGGTCATGATATCTACCGGTTTCATGTCTTCTATCAACAACTTAATGGATTTTCCATCCTTTTGTACAAGCGATTTAGAGATCTTCAAATTCCTGATATTGTACCGGTCTGAACCATATTTGCTACTTCGCACAATACTCCAGGTCTTTACTTTATAATTAGTGAGATCCTGGGCGGATTCCATTTCAAGCTCCGAGGCAAAGGTAAGTTCAATACCTGCTTCCCAGGTCTTCAATTGAACAGGTATGGTTAACGGTTTGCCTGTATAGCGCAGCCTGTATAGTCCCCCACCCTTCATCATCTGTGTAGTCCCCCATGCGGACATGCCACAAGCATATAAGTGACCATCTGCCTGGTTAAACCTTCCCCTCATTACGCCTGTTAAAAATTTAACACCCGGCAAATCGATAACCCCTCCCTGCATCTGGCCGTCGACTTTTTCCGGGAGTACAAGCTGAATTTTTCCAAAGCCATACGAAAAGCTCAACAGACCTCCATTCAGAGGCCCCCATTTCTCACTATCCACCCACAGCATCTCTGATGGGGATCTATCAAATTCCATATCGATCCAGACCATCGGCGGCTGCATGGCTGCTCGTGTTGTATCATCGGGAGGATCATATCCCCACATATTCCCATAAAAGTTGCCATCACCCTGAACCCAATTCACCCTGTTCATTGGATTCCAGAATCCCTGCTGATCAGTTACAATAAAACTTCCATCAGGATTTATACAAACTCCATTTGCTGCCCTGAACCCTGTTGCAATAATGCTGGTTTTAGATCCGTCTTTGCTTACTTTAAGCAAGGTGCCGTGCTGCGGAATCAGAGCTTCCCTTGCATGGCGACCACTCTTTGCATAGTATAGATTGCCTTGCTTATCTGCCTGTAGCCCCATAGCAAACTCATGGAAATGGTCTGTTACCTGGTGATCATGGTTGAAGCTTTCGTAAAAATCAGTCTCGTGATCTTCATTAAAATCGCGTAACCGAACAAGCTGGTCGCGGCAAATCACATATATTTCTTCTCCGAGAACTTTAATACCCAAAGGCTGAAAAAGGCCTGCTCCTATTCGCTGCCAGCTTAGCGTACCCTTGTTTTCTATCAAACCCGTTATCATCCAAACATCACCATCCGTTGTGCAGGCTACAGCTCTATTGGCGTCATTCAGAAAATCAATTCCACTGAGCTTCATGCGGCAATCCCAGGGATTATCAAATGGGGGCATCAACCAGTCAATGGCAAACAGGCCTTCTTTATGTCCTATGTTAATCTCGCTGGATATTATTTCAGGGTAGTGTGCTGGCCCTCCAAGCGTATACTGCATCAATGATTCCGGTCCTGAAAAATTATCAACCAATTTGTCAAAATCGTTGACTGTGGAATCTGCAATAAATAGTTTAACAAGTGCATTTGTAGATTTTGGTATGTCAAGCACATAAAAACCATTTCTTTTGCTGAGCGTTGCCCCTTTCCCCTTTATCGCTACCCTAATAGAAATTGGAGCTATCTTCATTGCCATTTTTGAGTTCGATGCGCTTACATTCAGGGTGCGGGTAAAAATGATATTTTCTTCAACTCGCTCCATGCCCAATTGCTCAAGGATGTCTGACGCTCCAACAGTGTAAGAAATAATGATGTTTTCTCCATGATGATAGAGGCCTTTATAGTTGGCCCATTTTTTTGGCAAAGGACCAAATGCGCGTCCATCCCTGGCCCTGAACCTGGGATCTTCATAGGAGCCAGTTAATGGATTCGCCCAACCCGGACCAACAGGAGTTTCGAAATGTAATTTTCCGATGGTTCTCGGATAAGTTTCATGCTTGTCATTCAGCAAGATACCATTCCAATCAATGAATCCTTCACCGGTCCATCCGCCTGCAACGCGCATCAAATCATGATCAAAGATCATCCAGGTATTGCCTTTGGAGATCCCGCCAGGACCCTTATCCAACCTGATAGCAATCCCTTTGTAGGCAAAATTATTTTTACTATAATCCTCATCAGCATACGGCGCCGGTCCCGGAGAGTGGTATCTTTCCGGCCCTGTTATTTCATCAAGCAATTCATAGGTGTTGATGAAAAAATTCCCATAATTCATGTCTGACCAGGGATGATACGGTTTTGCTTCAGGACCTTTGGATATTCCTTCAGGCAAACCTGCAAGGTATCCCGGGGAAGTTGAAACAAATTGATCTTCATTGCTCTTCCGGACAAAATTCTCCTGAACATACAGTATGACGTCGTATTTTTCTTTAGGAGTCAGCGTTAGCTGAGGAGGCATGGCGCCGAATCCGCGTGAAAGAGTTTGGTACATCGAGTAGGGATCGCTACCAGCCTTAAAAGGTTTTGCCCAGAATTTTTGCGAATTCGGAATCGATCCCTCAATTTCCGGAGTGCCATGACAATTGATGCAATTGGAATTGTAGATACGCGCACCACGTCTGAAAGCCCGCCTGTCCCAATCTTCAATTATACCTACATGATCAATATTCTTTTCGGAGGGAGATTGATTGGATTCAGGCATTATGTAGGCAAACTGCGAACGATCAATTGTATATCTTTTTTCGGATTGTCTTGTGGCTACAATGGGAAAAATTCCTTTATTATTCTTGATCTTACCCTTAAATTCGTCCATTGAAAATATTCCTTCCAACTCAAACCGTTTATGCACTCCGGATAATTTATCATTCTCAAATACAACTTGCTCGAACTCAAGCGTTCCCCAGCAATATGAAAAGAACTTAACTGACATGTTATCATCAACCGGCTCAAGTTTCATAGTACCAGCAGCGATTTCATCTCCAAAGTCAATTTTGTAGTCCCATTTTACCTCCTTCGGACCGGTGCTGCACGCACTAAAAAAAAAGGAACCACTTAAGATGATAAAAATGAATATCTGACTAGAAAATCCTCTCTCCTTCCTGCAGGTAAAATTATTTTGGATAATGTTCATGGATAATAATGGTAAACTAAATCACATCGTGCCGCGCTCTAGCAACTTATTGCTCAAATACCAATGTAAATACGTTTTTGTTTTTTTCAAAACAACAGATAAAATCTTAGCAATTTCATAGAAGAAAAAATTATAAAATCTACCATATGCTGGAAACGATTCGATTTATCACTCTATCTTACTATGATAAAATTAGCCTTGAATTGATAATGCATTCATTTCAAATACCATCGAAATGATATATTGCATATTAGGCGTATATAAGAATTAAACTCGGTTTATGCACTGCGCAATACATAATGATTTTATAATATGCTATCCCAAATTTGAGCTCAGTCTTCTTCCTGTTTATCGGCCGTAATGATGTATTCTTTTCACCTCTGGGTGGACATTACCATACTCGCTGGATAGGTTAAGTTATAAGAAAATATCCAAAAGGAAATCTCACCTGGGTTAAAGAAAAAAGCTACGCGGCTGGCCGTTAAACTCGCTATATTTATGTAATATCCAACTATTTTCGACAGGCAACATCTTAAAATAGTGTAATTTGGATCTGCAAACACAAGGGAACTAAAAAAGGACTTCTATTGCCTAATTTAGCACATTATGAAGGGATCTGATTTAACTCGCCTTAAGCATCCATTCTTACGGCGAGTTAAATTAATTCCAAACAGCTTATTACACAATTGAAGATTTAATGATTTTTAGCTTGTCCTAAAATACTTGTTTTTTACTTATCTAGTTTTATTTTTACACCATATAAGGACAGGAAGTCTTTTGATTATTGTTGGTTTGACCTTACTGGCTTTCAATTCACACGTTTAACATCATACTCCATGCTACGTATACTGTCATTTGTTTTGCTGTTCCCCGGCACATTAACAGCCATCGGACAAAATTTATCAACCTTGTCCGGGAAAATAGTTAACGCAAAGGATCAGGCAAATCCGGGAACAACTGTTCATCTACTCAACACGAACTTTGCAACCTCCACACGGTCAGATGGAAATTTCACGATCACTGAGATTCCTTATGGAAATTATCATCTACAAATTTCGGCGATCGGTTATGCCACTATTGTACAACCCATATCCATCGATAAACTTAAGCAGGAATTTAACATTACCCTGGTTGAGGCAGCCATTCAGCTGGAAGCCGTGGTGGTGACTGCGCAAAAAATAGAAGAAGAAATTCAAAAGGTGCCGATAAGTATGAGTGCAATTCCGGCGCGACAAGTTTTAGAATATCGTATCTGGAACAGCAAAGATATCACCGCTATTGCACCGAACCTATATTCAGCAAATCCGGGTGACAACCGAAATGTTACCTCGATCAGAGGGATAACGTCCACCTCGTATGACCCATCGGTTGCTACGTATGTAGATGGTGTTAACCAGTTTGGTTTGGACACCTACATCGCGCAGCTTTCAGACATAGAACGAATTGAAGTGCTCAGAGGTCCACAAGGGACATTATATGGAAGAAATGCTATGGGCGGGGTGATCAACATCATCACCAAGCAACCTACCAACCACACTTCCGGTTTTGGCGAACTCAACATAGGAAACTATGGACAACAGCGATACAGTCTGGGAGTGCGCACACCTTTGGTAGCAAACAAACTATTTCTCGGCATCTCCGGAATGTATGATCGCACCGATGGTTTTTACACAAATGT
>JAUUZS010000474.1 GCA_030589835.1 Cyclobacteriaceae bacterium | reverse complement strand
TGTATCAGTTCCTCTTTGTATTTAGCATCTGAGGAAGTCAACCTGGTGGCTATGGGCACACTTTTGGAGGCATCAATCACATGAATAACCGGGGCAGAATAATTTGGATAAATCTTCACACAGGTGTGAATCCGGGAAGTAGTTGCTCCACCAATCAATAGTGGGATATTGAGCTTGCGACGTTCCATTTCTTTGGCCACGTACACCATTTCATCTAGTGAAGGGGTGATCAGGCCACTCAATCCTACGATATCAACATTTTCTTTTTTAGCCGTATCCAGAATTTTTTCCAGTGGCACCATTACCCCCAAATCAATAATTTCGAAGTTGTTGCATGCCAAAACTACCCCGACAATATTCTTTCCTATATCATGGACGTCCCCTTTTACGGTGGCCAGCAATATCTTACCCGCAGTTGTTGGGCCTCCCGACTCTCCTGACTCGGCCTGTGCTTTTTCGATGAAGGGTGTCAAATGGGCAACTGCTTTTTTCATCACCCTGGCGCTCTTTACCACCTGTGGCAAAAACATTTTCCCTTCTCCAAAAAGATTACCGACTATATTCATGCCATCCATTAATGGCCCTTCAATCACCTTGATCGGATGATCAAACATCTGTCGGGCCAATTCGGTGTCTTCAACAATATGATCGAGAATACCCTTCACCAAGGCATGACTCAGTCTTTTTTCTACGGATTGGTCCCTCCACAAAATATCCTTTTCAAGCTTTTTGCCTTCCCCTTTTACCTGTTCAGCAAAATCAACTAATCGTTCCGTAGCATCTTCCCGCTTATTTAGGATCACATCCTCGACCCGTTCCAGAAGATCTTTGGGGATCTCTTCATACACCTCAATCATACCGGCATTTACAATACCCATATCCAAACCGGCTTTGACAGCATGGTATAGAAATGCAGAATGTATAGCTTCTCTTACTACATTATTTCCACGAAATGAAAATGAAACATTACTGACCCCGCCACTAACTTTTGTCCCGGGCAAATTTTCTTTGATCCATTTGGTTGCCTTGATAAAGTCAAGGGCATAGTTGTTATGCTCCGCTATACCGGTAGCCACGGTGAGGATATTAGGGTCAAATATGATGTCTTCCGGAGCAAAGCCGACTTCATTTACCAATATGTCATACGACCGCTGACAAATATCGATTCTCCGCTGGTAAGAATCCGCCTGTCCATGTTCATCGAATGCCATTACTACAGTCGCCGCGCCATACTTTTTAATAAGCTTTGCGCGACTTTTGAATATTTCCTCACCTTCCTTAAGAGAAATGGAATTCACGACACTTTTACCTTGCGTACACTTTAATCCCGCCTCAATTACCGACCATTTCGATGAGTCGATCATGATAGGCAACCTGGCAATTTCCGGTTCAGAAGCAATCAGATTCAGAAATCTTGTCATGGCAGCCTCTGAATCTAGCATCCCTTCATCCATATTCACATCGATGATCTGGGCGCCTCCTTCTACCTGGCTCATGGCAACGGCCAATGCTTCATCGTACTGATCTTCCCTGATCAAGCGGGCAAACTTTCTGGATCCGGTTACGTTGGTACGTTCGCCAATATTCACAAACATAGAATCCGGCTTGACGGTCAATGGCTCCAATCCGCTTAGGTGTAAATACCCATGCGGTTTCATCACTTTTCTTGGTTTATACTTAACCACTTCTGATGCAATAGCCCTGATGTGGTCTGGTGTAGTACCGCAGCACCCACCGACAATATTTACCAGGCCTTCAGCAGCAAACTCCCCAAGTACTTTTGCGGTATGCTCAGGGGTTTCGTCGTATTGACCAAATTCGTTTGGCAGGCCTGCATTGGGATGTACACTGATGGGCACCTTAGCGATGCGCGCAAGCTCATGTATATATGATCTCATCATATCTGCGCCGAGGGCGCAATTCAAGCCAACGCTTAATAATTCTATATGAGAAATCGAATTCCAAAATGCTTCGGTCACCTGTCCCGACAAAGTTCTTCCTGAGGCATCCGTTATGGTACCGGAAACCATAATGGGAATCTTTTCTGATCTTTCCTCAAAAAGTGTTGAGATTGCAAATAGCGCCGCTTTGGCATTGAGTGTATCGAATATCGTTTCTACGATCAGCATGTCCACGCCTCCGTCCATCAGGGCTGTGGCTTGCGCTTTATACACCTCTACCAATTGGTCAAAGGTGATAGCCCGATATGCAGGATCATTGACATCCGGGGACAAGGAAGCGGTCTTGTTTGTTGGGCCGAGCGATCCGGCTACAAACCGTGGCTTATCCGGCTCCTGAGCTGATATTTCTTCGGCAACCTCTTTGGCAATTTTTGCTGCCTGATAATTAATGTCGTACACCGCAAATTCTGTCTTATAATCTGACTGCCCGAGGGATGTTCCACTGAAGGTGTTGGTGAAAATTATATCTGCTCCGGCCCTCAGGTATTCGCGTTCAATTTCTTGTATTATATCCGGTCTGGTGATCGAGAGTATGTCATTATTCCCTTTCAATGGAAATTCATGATTTTTAAAATATTCTCCCTTGAAATCCGCTTCCGAAAGCTTATAGTTCTGGATCATAGTGCCCATTGCACCATCCATGATTAATATGCGTTCAGCCAAAATTGCTTTTATGTCTTTCAATATACTGCTGATATTTTTGCTTGTTAAATGGATAATTTAAGAGAAATTTCTTGCCGGTAAACTTAACGACCTCGCATCATAGAGATTACATTATCCAAGCCTTTACCCTTCCGGGAAAAATTTCTCAATTTTGCGTGAACAAAGGGAATTATAGCTTAAATACCTGATTCTTTGGACCCACTCAAACACATCCGGGTTTATCGATTTTCAACTATTTTACCCCCTAAACCCTGAAGCATGCCTGTCCGGCAGGCAGGGGGATGTCGTTGAAAATCAACGAACTCTGCAAAGTCCCCTTTAGTGATTTAGGGGGTTTTACTTTTCGGAGTGGACTCTTCATTAAATAATTCCACTTTTTCAATCTCATCCCTTGTGATTTTAAAGAACTCTTTATGGATATTAAAAGGTTTTTTATTGTTCATTTTTTTTACTTCATACGAACCATCCTCCTTCATGAAATAAGCATTCACATCATCCATCAGATTATAACTCAGGATGGTCATAATCTGCTTTTTGAGCAAGGGATCCACTACCCGGAATAATGACTCGATCCGTCTATCAAAACTTCTGACCATCACATCAGCGCTGCCGCCATAAATCTTTGAATCATTGTTGTTGTGGAAGTAATAAATTCTGGAATGCTCCAGGTAATCCCCTACAATGGAATACACTTCGATGTTGTCGCTAAATCCTTTTCGACCCGGTCTCAGGCTGCATATTCCCCGGATAATGAGTTTAACCGGCACTCCTGCCTGCGATGCTTTATACAATTCGCTTATGGTCTCTTTATCCTGCAAGGAGTTTAGTTTGATCACGATTCCCGCTGGCAATCCATTTTTTGCATTTACTGCCTCATTTCGTATCAGCTCAACAATTTGCTGCCGCATATCTCTTGGTGCAGTGAGGAGATATTTATAGATCCTTGGTACCGAATGGCCTGTAATGGCATTGAAAAATTCCGACACATCGTGGGCATAAATTTCATTTGAAGTTAAGATCCCCCAATCCGTGTAGAGCCTGGAAGTAGATTCATTGTAATTACCGCTGGACATATGCACATACCGGGTCACCTTCTCCCCTTCCTTCCTTACGATCAACAAAAGTTTGGTATGCGTTTTTACTTCCTGAATCCCATAAATCACGAAACAACCGGCTTGTTGTAATCTTTTTGCTTCCTTCAGGTTGTTTTCTTCATCAAACCTGGCCTTTACCTCAAATAATACCGAAACGTGCTTTCCATTTTCTGCCGCTTTTAAAAGCGCTGCTGTAACCCTCGAATCCTTTGCCAATCGATAAATGGTGAGTTTGATCGACAATACTTTTGGATCTGCCGCCGATCTTTCCAACAATTCCAATAGTGGTTCAATACTATTATAAGGGTGATGTAAAAGAATGTCGC
>JAUUZS010000068.1 GCA_030589835.1 Cyclobacteriaceae bacterium | reverse complement strand
GGGTAATCATATGGGTTGGAATACTGAACCCGTGCGCCTTTCTTCACCAAAATACTTTGCCCTGCTTCTACTACGATTTTTTCTCCATCAATATTGATGAGCTTTTTGCCACTTATCATCAAGGTAAATTCATCAAATTCGGGATTTTGGAACGATTCCTTCCATCGGGGAGGCACTTCCATTCTGGCGATACTGCATTTGTCATATTTGTTGCTTGCATTGCCAAAATGCTCTTCGATCAATTTCATGTCGATGGTAGGCACAATAAACGGATCGTCTTCTTTAATATAATTTTTCATAGTTTAAATACTTCAACACTATAATTGTAATGAAATATATTGATCAGGAACATTTCCGTAAGGATAATGAAAATTTCTTTAATTTCTCTCCTGGGCACCAGGCCTTTTTTATATAAAGTGTCTGGACGTGCCGTACAGAATTGTGTATACTCCTTATTGTTTTTTTTCTCGCTAAGCCGCTAAGGCGCAAAGTTTTTCTAATTATATTTCTTATTCCTTTTCCATGCTACTGCTATTGCGTGATTTTTTTACTTTAGAAATTAAATCCCAAATCACGACTCCAATTGAGACGGAAACATTTAAGGAATGCTTAGTCCCAAATTGCGGAATTTCAATTACTACATCTGATTTATCAACCACCGATTGCGAAACGCCTTTTACTTCATTTCCAAATACCAATGCCAGTTTTTCGTTGGAATTAATCTGGAATTTTTCAAGAGATATACTTCCCTCTGCCTGCTCAATGCTTATGATTTTGTATCCCAGGGTTTTGAGTTCATCAATCGCCAGGAGGGAATTTTCATGATATTCCCAGTCAACGGATTCGGTGGCCCCAAGCGCTGTTTTATGTATCTCGCGATGGGGAGGCTGAGCTGTGATGCCACACAGCAAGATTTTTTCACATAAAAAGGCGTCAGCAGTCCGGAAGGCAGAACCCACATTGTGCCTGCTCCTGATATTATCCAGTACGATTACTATCGGATTTTTACTCACCTTTCCATGCTCCTCAACCGTAAGCCGGTCCAATTCCTCATTGCGTAGTTTTCTCATGCCGTATTCCAAAAATATAAATACAAATAAATTTTCAGAGCAAAAATAGAATAAATATCTTCGCAACTATTCTCAAACTGAAGAATAGAAATTAATACTAGTTATTACTATAGGAATGTCCAAAGCCAAGTCAGCCCCCAAGGAAACCCCTTTGATGAAACAATATAATGCCATCAAAGCCAAGCATCCAGGTGCGCTCCTATTGTTCCGTGTTGGCGACTTTTACGAGACCTTTGGGGAAGATGCCATCCGGGCGAGCAAAATCCTCGATATTGTATTGACTAAAAGATCAAACGGAGCAGCCTCTTCAATAGAACTCGCTGGTTTTCCACATCATTCACTCGACACCTATTTGCCTAAATTGGTGCGGGCAGGAAACAGGGTGGCCATTTGCGACCAGCTAGAGGATCCTAAAACCGTAAAGGGAATTGTAAAACGTGGTGTAACTGAGCTCGTTACCCCGGGGCTTTCATTTAATGACACGGTCCTGGAGAAAAAAGCAAACAATTACCTGGCATCGATACAAATAGATGGTGATGACTCGGGTGTGGCATTTCTGGATGTATCGACAGGTGAATTTTATACTTCTACGGGAACGCTGGAATACATTGATAATTTAATGCAAAATTTCAATCCTTCAGAAATTATTTACTCTAAGGCAAAACGAAAAGAATTTGAAGGGTTTTTTAAAGATCAATACAACACTTTCACACCGGATGACTGGGTATATGCCTACGATTATGCCTACGAAAAACTGACGAGCCATTTTAAAACTTCTACCTTAAAAGGATTTGGCATTGAGAATTTGAATGCAGGAATTATCGCAGCTGGAGCGGTGTTGTTTTACCTGGAAGAAACAGAACATAAAGAAATCAACCACATATCTTCTATCTCCAGAATTGAGGAAGATAAGTTTGTTTGGCTGGATAAATTCACTATTCGAAATCTGGAATTGATATTTCCACAGCAAGATGGCGGAGTGCCACTTATCGATATCCTCGACCAATCCATCACCGCAATGGGAGGGAGGCTTATGAAAAAATGGCTTATTATGCCATTAAAGGAAAAAAATCCCATCAATGACCGCCTGCAAATGGTGGAGGCATTTTATGAAGATGAAGAATTGCGCGAGGAGCTGGGGTCTCTTTTGACACACATTGCCGACCTGGAAAGGCTGATCAGCAAGGTGGCTGTAGGCAGGATCAATCCAAGAGAAATGGTTTTACTTAAAAAATCATTGATACAGATAATGCCCATAAAGGAATTGTTGACTAAGAGCGGCGTTCCCCAGCTTCAGAAATTAGCGGATCAAATAAATCCTTGTGAATTTTTACTGGACAAAATAGAAGCGGAACTTAAGGAGGAGGTGCCCATTGTTTCTAACCTTGGAAACCTGATTAAGGATGGTGTTGATAATGATCTGGATGAATTGCGAGAAATTTCATTTTCCGGGAAAGATTTTCTGGTACAAATCCAGCAGCGGGAAATTCAGAATACAGGAATCACTTCATTAAAAATTGCTTACAACAGAGTATTTGGTTACTATCTGGAAGTGACCAATAGCCACAAAGATAAGGTGCCGGTAGAATGGATCAGAAAGCAAACCCTGGTAAATGCCGAGCGATACATCACCGAAGAGCTCAAGCAATATGAAGAAAAGATACTCGGTGCTGAAGATAAAATACATGTCATCGAGCAACGAATTTTTAATGCCCTGGTGGAGAGTGCCATCGATTTTGTGGGGTTAATTCAACAAAATGCCAGGGCAATAGCTTCTATCGACTGCCTGCTTTCCTTTGCCATGCTTGCTTACAAGAACAAGTACATTAAACCAAAAATCACAGATGAAAAAATTCTGGACATAAAGGAAGGACGACATCCTGTCATCGAGCAGCAACTGCCTCTGGGTGAGGAGTATGTGCCCAACGATGTTTTTCTGGATAATGAATCCCAGCAGATCATGATCATCACTGGCCCAAATATGGCGGGAAAGTCAGCCCTTTTACGACAGACAGCACTGATCGCCCTGATGGCTCAAATAGGATCATTTGTGCCGGCCTCACTTGCAACGATCGGGATCATAGACAAAATTTTCACCCGTGTAGGAGCCTCTGATAATCTTGCCAAAGGTGAATCAACCTTTATGGTGGAAATGAACGAAACTGCCAGCATATTAAATAACCTGAGTGACCGAAGCCTGGTGTTGATGGATGAAATTGGTCGTGGCACAAGTACGTATGATGGCATTTCCATAGCCTGGTCAATCGTAGAATTTTTACATAACAATCAAAAACATAAAGCAAAAACACTGTTTGCAACGCATTATCATGAGCTCAACCAGTTGACCAATGATTTTTCAAGGATCAAGAATTTCAATGTTTCTGTGAAAGAAGCCGGTGAGAAAATCATCTTTCTAAGAAAGCTGAAAGAAGGTGGAAGTGAGCACAGTTTTGGTATTCATGTGGCTCAAATGGCCGGTATGCCAAACCCCATTGTGATTCGTGCCAATGAGATCATGCATCATCTGGAAAAGGAAAAGATTAGCAAAAAAGCAGATAAGACCATCGAAGATATACCAAAAAGCAATTATCAGTTGAGCATGTTTGAAGCCGATCCCCGCATGGAAGAGGTTCTTGCAATGTTAGGCAAAATTGATGTAAACACCATTTCACCCATCGAAGCTTTACTCAAGATCAATGAAATGAAAACTGTTCTGAAAGGAAAAAATTAGCTGAAAAAATTACTCCTCCAATATCCGAAATCCCACTCTTCGGTTAAATGCCCTTCCATCAATTTCGTATGCATTGCTTTTGATAGGCTTGGACTTGCCGAAACCTTTTGACTGCATTCGATCAATGGATATGCCCCCTTTTTCAAGGTAATCCACCACAGACCGGGCTCGACGCTCACTTAGCGTAAGATTATATTCTACAGTTCCGATATTATCAGTGTGCCCTTCTATGGATATGCTCATGTCTTCATTTTTATTCATGAGTTCGATGATCCTCTTGAGTTCAGGAAAGGATTCTTCTTTTAATTCAGATTTATCAAAATCAAAGAAAATATTATTAAGTCGCACAACGGCACCCTTTTCTATAGGAACAATAAATAAGTCAATGTTGAGCTCTTCAAATTCTTTCGTATCCTTCAAATCGATATGGGCATTGATGGCGATATATCCTTCAGATTCTGCCAGGTATCCATATAATTTTCCAGAAGGAAGGATAATCTGATATTCACCGGTCAATGGATCAGATTCAATCATACCAATCTCTTCTCCTTCGGGCAGGCTTTCATAAAAAATTCGGGCTTGCGCCGGCCGATTTGTTTTGGTGTCATAAACTACGCCTTTAATAGTCACCACAGGTTCCGGCTGATGTTCTTTTGGCAATTCAAAGCGGAAAATATCAGCATTGTTTTCAGAAACATCCCTTGAAAAGTATCCATATTCCCCTGTAGGAGGAATATTAAAAAAAGCATCTACTTCTGGTGAATTGATCATGGGCCCCAGGTTCTCTGGTTCAGACCACTTAGTCCATGTATCATCCAATCTTCTGGAAAGATAAATATCGTGTTTCCCAAATCCCATATATCCATTGGACGAAAAATAAAGCGTCTTGTCATCAGCAGCCAAAAAAGGTGCGGCTTCTTCCTGGACAGTATTTATATCTGATCCTAAATTTAAGGGCTCGCTCCATCTGCCATCTTCCCTTAAAAAACTCACATAAAGGTCCCGGCCACCATATGACGGGTCACTTTCAATAGACATCAACAACACCTTCCTGTTATTGGCCAGGAAATAATTTGACTTGTCACTTACGTTGATTTCCCTGATGATATTAAAGGGCTCCGGCTTTGACCATCCCTCACTAGTTCTTGTACTTACAGAAACCCCTGCTTTGAGTTTGCCGTTTTTTTTATATTTGTTTCCCAGGGTAATGATTATCGTATTTCCATCGGGGGTAATGGAACTTATATAATTTGACCCACTGGTATTTAGTGGACTCCCAATGTTCTCTGCTTCCATCCAATCGCCTTTTTCTTCATCCCATAATGAAAACCAAATATCTTCCGGGTCATCTGCTCCTCCCGTATTATTCGGGTGATATTGTCTTCCAAAAATTAGTGTCTTGCCATCGGGGGTAATCAGGGGCCGCAATTCATTATAAATGCTATTTACTGTTTCGCTTAGCCTTTCAGGATTTGCATTCACAATTTCACTTTCAAGGATTTTTATCTCCTGCCTCACCGGCAAGGTAGAACTCGAAATTGCTATTGCATCAATGCCAATATGTCCTGGCACAGCCCCACAATCAAACACAATTTTTACTGCAGAAACTTCATATTGCGATAGATCAAAAAACACATGCAGCATTCTTGACTTTAAGGCAATCGGCTGAGGTTGAAAAGTATTAATCAAAAACTCATTACCGGAGCGGTCATATAAATATATTTGGTATATGGATCCCGGATTAAAGGATTCGGCGATGGCTATTTGCCTGATTTTAATAGGAGTTGCAAAACCCACCTTCACATATTCCTCCCGGTCATCACTATAAGGCATCCATGCATTGGGGCTATCGCTGGTTGATGGAGTGACATTTGGTTTACCGATAATTTGCTCAGCAGAATATTCCCGCGGAGTGAGCTCTGAAGAAGCTTCCAAAATAGTACTTGCCCACTGCGTTTCTTGCGCTTGAACATTGATACTAATCAGAATAAAGAAAATTATTAGTAATGATTTAAACATACTAAAAAATTATTGATGTTATTTTTAAAAATTCTCATTCCTAAAAGTAATTCTTTTTGCGTATTCCTAAAATTTATAAATCGAAATCTAGTGAAATTTGCCTTAATTTTCAGCATACCTATAAAATGAATTCCTCCAATTTACAAATGCTTAACGATCTGAATCCGTGGTTGTTTTGATGATGGCAATTAAATTTGCTTTTCCAAATGCCATTTTAGCAGAATGCGTTCTTTTGTTTCTTTTTAACCTAAGCTCATGCCATCCAATATCTGAGGTATGAAAAATGGTGAAGCAACTTCTTTGTATTTGACGGAGAATGCAATTAAAACCCAATTACAATTTACTGAAGCCAATTGCTATTCGCCTCTTTTTTTAATTTTTGGAATCGGTGTTTAGAGGTTTCCAGTTTTGATGACTATTTTTTGAGCACCAATAAGGCGGATAATGCTGATATGGTAGTGCTAGGATAAAAATTATCATAGCAATTGGCAATCAAAAGGCAAAATCAAAAAGATAAAGTTGTTGTTTCCCAGTTCCTTGGGTCATCAATCGTTGGTAAGAATTTATTTGAGAGGGATTGATTTGGTGATTGGCATAAATTTTTTCTTAATTTAGCCATAATAAAACCTATTCTTTTTCTATGGGGAAAGTTATTTCAATAATTAACAATAAAGGAGGAACAGGAAAAACCACTACGGTTTTAAACCTGGGGGCGGCTTTGAATAAATTAGGCCATAAGGTATTATTGATTGATCTTGACAGCCAATGCAATCTGACCCATGCCCTCTGCGTTCACGATGCCAAACACCACATCGGTGAAGTGCTGCTAAATAAATGTTCTATCGAAGATAGTTTGCAGGTGGTCGAAGGACTCACGTTGATCCCTTCGGCAGGCAATTTGCTCGATTTTGAGTATTTAATAAATAGCGAACCAGGCAGGGAGTTTTTGCTTCGTGAATTGCTGAGCAAAACCAATTCCTACGATTACGTATTGATGGATTGCCCTCCAAGTATGGGAACCCTATCTATAAATTCACTTGTCGCAGCCGATGCGTATATTGTTCCTATGCAAGCAGAAAATTTTGCGTTTATCGGATTGGATCAACTCTTACAGACTGCCGAAAAAGTAAAAAAGAGAATGAATACCCATCTCGAACTTGCCGGAATTTTATTTGTGAAATACCAGCCACGAACCAAATTTGGACAAGCAGTTGTTTCAAATATTGCTCAAAACGCAACGTTAAAAGGTAAGCTTTTTGACAATTACATCCGACAGGATATTTCCGTTATGGAAGCGCCATCCCTGGGACAATCCATTTTTGAATATGCCCCAAAAAGCCGTGGTGCTTTTGATTATCTGAATTTCGCAAAAGAACTACTTGAAAAACATGGCGACAAAAAAAACTAAAAAAGACATAAATCAATTTAAACAAGCCTTACTAAGTAATGCCGGTTTTATCAAGGAAATAGAAGACGATGATCCTTCTTCTCAGCGCCAGGAGCCCATAGGTGATGTGGTAATTGACAATGAGGTGCGTGAAAAATTTCAGGTTCTTGCGGAATATGAAGGCGTAGATGAAAAAGAATTAATAAATAAGGCTTTAAAACATTATCTAAACCTTAAAGGGCTTCAATTGAAACAAGCCTTGAAAAAAAAGAGAGCATAAATAGAGCCTGCTGAAAAGGCCACAAGGCACTCAGTCCTCTTTAGATCCAATTTTAATATACAAAGCATAAATCCATGCAATTGGAAATGATCTTAGATGCCTTGGTTTACAGCTTAAAAATCAACCTTACCAATTTGAGTTTGCCTGCATAAGGCGGATAGCGGAGCGGGATATCCAGCCAATTGCTATTCTTGACAATCCCTTTACTGTTTGAAAAAGCATTAAAGCTTTCTTTCCCATGATATTTACCTGTACCACTATTGCCTACCCCTCCCGCAGGAATGACAGAGCTTCCGAATTGAAATAAGGTATCATTGATGCATCCGCCACCAAAACTCACCTCCCGTAGCACCTTCTCCTGTTTCTTTTTATTGGTCGAAAAATAATATAACGCCAGGGGTTTTGGCCTGTCCTTAATCTCATTGAGCGCTTCGTTCAGGTCATCAAATTCCATAGCCGGAAGAATTGGCCCAAAGATCTCATCTTGCATTACCGGATCGTCCCAGGATATATCATCCAGAACCGTTGGACCAATATATTTTTCTATTGGATCTGAATCCCCTCCAATTATCGTTTTTCCATTAGCTAAAAAAGGACTTAAGCGATTAAAGTTTCTTTCGTTTATAATCCTTGGATAATCAGGACTATTTTTAGGATTTTTACCATAATATTTGCCGATGTAAAAAACCAGTTTTTCAAGCAAGGGCTTTTTAATGCTTTTATGCAGTAAGAGATAATCCGGAGCCACGCAGGTTTGTCCTCCATTCACGAATTTTCCCCATACTATCCTTCTTGCTGCAAGATCGATGTCGGCATCGGCATCGACAATGCATGGTGACTTGCCTCCTAACTCCAGAATGCATGGAGTCAGATTTTTAGCGGCAGCTTCATAAACAATTTTACCGACCTTAACACTGCCGGTAAAAAAGATATGATCGTGCTTTTCAGCCAGCAGTGCCTGTGTTACATCCACTCCCCCCTCAATTACTGCAACGTATGATTCATCATATATCTCATTAACCATCTTTTTTACGAGTGCAGAGGTATTGGCTGCCAGCTCCGAAGGTTTTAGTATCACACAATTTCCTGAGGCAATGGCCCCCGTCAATGGCTCAAATATCAATTGAATCGGATAATTCCATGGGCCTATAATCAGGGAGTTGCCGTAAGGCTCGCGATAAACGTAACTTTTTGACGGAAAGCTCACGAGTGTTGACTTTACCTTTTCGGGCCGCATCAGTTTAGGAAGCCTTTTCAAAAAAAACTTTATTTCTTCCTGAATTAATGCCACTTCAGTAGCGAACGATTCAAAGGAAGATTTTTTGAAATCCTGATATAAGACATCAAAAATTTCGGCCTCATACTTTTGTATCACCTGATAAAGCTTTTTTAATTGCTTCAACCTGAATTTTAAGTCAAGCGTTTCGCCAGTGCGAAAAAAAGTCCTTTGCAAATTTATGACCTCGCTGATTTTGTTTTTTTGAGTTTCTTGGGTTACCATCACACTATGTTTTCAAATCTATACCTGATACCCGGCCAATCGGGATAATAATTCAGGAAATGAATGTTTCAAATTGAATTTGTATATTATGTGCAAATGTTTTTAAATTTGTAATGAATTCCATGAAAAGGTACATTTTTTTATTCATATTATTTTTTAGCGTTCTTGGCCTGTCGGCACAAGCTGTTAGTCCAGAGCAAATCGTGGGTGTGTGGAAAACCCCAAACAATAAGCTAATGGTGAAAATTGATAAGGTAGGAAATCATTTTCAGGGAAGGATTGTTTGGATTGATATTGCTCAAGGAAACCATGTGCTGGATGTGAATAACCCTGAAAAGCGTTTACAAAAATTGCCGTTGAAAGGAAATAAAATTATTCACCACCTTTCCTTTGACCCTTCAACCTCCATTTGGGGCGGTGGTACCTACTATGATTACAAGGAGGGGAAACAATATAATTGTCAAATCTCCCTCAATGGACGTCAGATCAAAATCACAAAGTATTTACCAAATAATCAGGAAGAACCCATCGAAATCTGGACCCGCCAATAGATAAAGATAGACAGGCAATTTTTTTCTTTAACTTAATGTTGTAAACCCCACATCGAAATGTGCATTTTTTGCTTATTTGTCGGAACATATTGTTGTCATCAGTTTAGTTGCTTTTTCATTCAATTGCGCACTATTATTGCCAAAACAAAGAATCTCAAATTATAGTTTACTGAAGTTTTGCGCATCATCATATTAGTGATAAGACAGTAAATATCAGTACCTTATAAGATTCAAAAGCGTTTGGGCCACTTTCCGGGTCTTCCCCTCCTACAGTGGAGGCTAGTCTGGTGTCCTTTGTGCCTGTGCATCGGAGCGCTTCGGTACACAGGTGTGAAACACGCATCTGCCGGCGAGACAGGACCATTACACAGCGTTTTATGAAGCAACACAATTCGCCAAAGAAAAAATATTCAAATATGGATTCCTGAGTCCACTCCGAAAAGTATAAAACCCCTATAGGGGCTGAAGGGGACTTTGCATAGTTTGTTGAATTTCAACGACTTCCCCTTTAGGGGACAGGGGTAGAATAGTTGAAATTTAGCAAACTATAACTTTTCGGAGTAGACTCAATCCTTATTTTATTGTTTATCAGTTATTTGCCATGTATATTGATTCTTTAAAATGTTGATTATTAGTGAATTTTGTGAACGTGCGAAATTTCAGTATATCATTTCCAGACTTTAATAATTCAGCATCTTAGGATTTTTATTTACGTTTAATTTGTTATTTAACCACACCATCACATACAATTAGAAAGCGGATTAATGATGAATAATTTTTTATTACAATACATGAAGGACAGATTTAAGTCAGAAACAGCTCCTTCAAAGGAAAAACAAATAAAAGGTGGCCCAGTGGTGACCATTTCCAGAGAATATGGATGCCCCGCCAAAAGGCTTGCAGGAATGTTGTCCTCGGAATTGAATCGAAGAGAAATTGAAAATTACTCTAAACACCGCTGGCAATGGATAGGAAAAGAAATTCTTGACGAATCAGCCAAGGAATTGAATCTCAAGTCGGACATGATCAGAGAGGCGGCAAATAAAGAAGAAGGTGGTGTGGTTGATGATATTGTCATGTCTCTTTCTCATAAATATTACCCTGGAGATCATAAAGTAAAAAAAACTGTTGGCGAGGTAATCCGGTCATTTGCAGAGCAAGGCCACGTGATCATTGTTGGCCGTGGGGGGGTGTCCATCACCAGAGATATTCCCAATTCATTACATATAAAACTAATTGCGCCGCTGGAATGGAGGATAAATGATGTGAGTAAGAATCATATGATAACCTTGGCAGAGGCGAAAAATAAAATACAAACAATCGATACGCAGCGAATAAAATTGTGTGAGTTTTTTGAAGGCAATAAAATTGATATTAGTGCTTTTGATGCAATTTTTAACTATATGTCGCTTGATGAGGAAGACATCATAACCACGATAATTAAGCTAATGGAATCCAAAGATCTTATATAATCTGGTCAAGTATTCTTTTTACCACCCCTTTATTGGCTCATGAAAAGTTGAGTTAGTGGATTTTTTATTACATGATAAGAATTTCGGATACATTTGGTAAAATCATCTTTTACAAGGAGGACTTGATTTACTAATCGATAATTATTCTAAACTCATCGAAGCATAGTAATTAGTGCCTCTTTTACCCATGTAACTAAAAGAACATCAATGGTTTAAGGTAGATATTTGGCTTGAATCTTAGTGTTTTTTATTAGGAAAATTCAGTTAAAATACAGATATTCAGGTGTTTAACAGTTATAGATTCGCATAATTCAACACAGGCTAAGAAAAGATTCGTAAATGAGAAAAAGATTCGAACAACAATTATCCATTGGACAGCTTCCCATATCAGAAACCAAAATCAATAGCAAGAGTAAGAATTCTTTAGATGAATTATTGGCTGCTTTGAAAGCGATATATTGCACGGAAGAGTACAACGAGAAGATATTCAAATTGTTAGAGAAACACATAAACGCCCAAAAGAAGCGAACTGGTAGAAGAGGCATGGATTTATG
>JAUUZS010000533.1 GCA_030589835.1 Cyclobacteriaceae bacterium | reverse complement strand
GCGAACTCATAATAACTCTCGAAATTTTTACCGAATTGAGTCGCCCGCACCATTTTAGCGAAACCTCTCTTTCCGGTAGGAGGGTAATACATGTTTTCGATGGCGCTACGTGCTTCAGTGGCATTCTGAATTTGTGGAAACATCACGCCCTTCACGCCTGCATCAAGCACACGTTTTATTCGGGCAGGCTCGAAGCTTTCAACCCGGACGATTGGTACTGCATTATCATTACCCAGCGCCTGCAGTTGAGGAATCAGTACCGACTCGGTTCCAATGCCATGTTCCAGGTCAAACAGGACCCAATCAAAGCCAACAGAACCAACAACTTCAGTTGAAACTGTTGAACCCATATTCAGCCAGCAACCGTGTATGGCTTCTCCATTTTTCAGGCGTTCTTTTAAGCTAATCATAACTTTACTTATTTGTTTTTAATGACAAATTACCATCGTACCTTTTTAAATTCCCAATCAGGAATTACTTTTCGCATTTCTACAAGATCATCCCTTTTGGTCAACCCACACTCTAGGAAATTTTCGTGTAGTTTTTGTAGTGCTTCCCTGTCGATTTCGACTCCCAATCCCGGGCCAGAGGGGACCTGAACCGCACCTTCTTCAAATTTAATCCTTCCTCCAAGTATCACCTCTTCAGATTGCCACGGATAATGTGTGTCCAGGGCATAGGGGACTTCCGGTAAGGCGGCGCCCAGGTGGACCATGGCAGCTAATGATATGCCCAAATGACTGTTGGAGTGCATAGATAATTTTTTGCCAAATGTCTGACAAATACGTGAAAGCTCCATAGAACTTCTCAGCCCACCCCAAAAGTGGTGGTCGCTTAGTATAATATCTTCTGAGCCAACCGCAATACTGTTTGGAATGTCTTCAAAGCTTGTGGTGCACATATTGGTGGCTAAAGGCATTTTCAATGCCTGTCTGGCCTTTGCCATAGTTGATTGACCTCTTACAGGATCTTCGAAATACTCCAACACACCTTCCATCTTTTTGCCATATTCAATAGCTGTTTCCAATTTCCAAATTGCATTAGGGTCGTGGCGGAGTGGAATATCCGGCCCAAAATGTTCAAAAAGTCTTTTTATCGCATCTACTTCCTGGGATGGTTCAAAAGCTCCTCCTTTTAATTTGATGGATTGAAATCCAAATTCCTTGACCATTGCTATAGCCTGATCCAGAATTCCTTGCGGTGTTGTGGCCTCCGCTTGTCGGGCAGCATCCCAGCCTTGAGCAGCAGGATCGACGTTGAAACCCAGCTTGCCACCTGCACCCTTATATTTATAAAATAAATAGGCAGCAAATGGCACCATATCTCTTCGTTTACCACCGAGTATATCCACTACCGGTCTTTCCAATACTTTTCCGATTATATCCAGGCACGCCACCTCAATTGCACTAAAGACGTGCACAATTTTACGTTGATCCCAGGGCGCATCACCCCTTTGGGAGGTGGTTTCCTGATCAAAATGTCTTTCAATAACATCCCTGATTTGGTTTAGCTGAAAGGGATCTTTGCCGATGATTATTTCCTTCGATTTCTCCAGGGCCTCGTTAATATCAATATTGCCAGGAATTTCACTTATACCACTGATATTGTCATGGGTGATAAGCTCCACGATGGTACGCAATGCATAAGGTGCGTGAAGCCCTGCTGCATTTAATAAGGGAGGGTCTATGGTTGCAATGGGTGTGATAATAATATCCTTGATTATTAATCCGGTCATACGTTGATTTTTCGATTTCTTTATAAATATATTAACAGTCCTGTACTTTGTAAGCGAAAAGCTATAAGATTACATTCTGCCAGTGTATTTTTTTTACACGTTCCTTTCAGATATAATCAGATTTCGCTATTCATCATGTCAATAAGCGCTTTGATATATCCAAATGCGAAGGCATGCCCCTGAAGACCACTTGCGGGATCTTCATGTTGCGGTATATGATCTGGCATTACCATGCCATCATATCCGACATCCCTCAATGCCCTAATGATCTGTGCAAAATTCATATCTCCGTTATCCGGATAAACTTCCTGAAAATTATTCCATCCGCCTTTTATGTTCCGCAAATGGACATTAAAAATCTGCTTGCGATTTCCAACCCAATTAATAATGGGCAATATTTCAGTTTTAGGATCTTTCAATCCTTCAGCTGTGGAGCCGAGACACAGGTTAAATCCGTGTGAAGGGCTATCATATAATTGAGCAAATCTTTTGATGCCTTCAAAAACATTGGGGCTATTCCATCTTGTGATTCCACGGTAACCAACAGGAGCCGGTGGATCGGCAATGTGGTTGGCCAGGCGTACATTATATTCTTCTGCTACCGGAAGTATCCGATCGAGCAGATATGAGATACGTTCATACATCTCATCGATGGATACATCGCCGGCGATTGTTTTAGGCATATTCTTCTTTTTAGCTTCTTCGTAATTCCATGTACTATAGGAAGCATTGCCGCGGGAGGGATCAATGGTTCTGCCTGTTCTCAGAATTACATGAATAGTTGTATTGTAGTTAAGTGTTTTAACCCCTGTTTTGCCTGCCACGGAGATCATCTGCTGGATCATTGCAATTTCACGATCTCGCTCCGGACTTAAGCCAAGCATGATATTTGGCACTGCTACGTGTTCAATGCCTGCTGAGGAGAGTGGCAGGTGATAGGCATCCAAACTGATCCCATATTTTTCGCAAGCTTCCTTTTTCGCAAGTGAGTCATCTACATCCCATCCCACCCCTGGTATGGTCTTTGGCTCTCCTCCATCCATATTAAATACTCCATGCCTGGCCAGAAATTCAAGATTCTGTTTACCAGTGCCACCATGCTGGCAACCAACTTTCATTAGCATTGGTTTTACATCCCTATTCATTTCTTCTTGTCCATTTGTGGGCTGGCATCCGGTAGATATGGAGGCCATGGAACCCACAATCGCGGAGCTTCCTATAGAACTTTTTAGTATGGAGGAGATGGCTTTTCGTCGATTAATATTTTGCATAATTTATTCTATTTTTTAGCAATTAAATAAGTAAATCAAACAAGAGGAAACACATTAGCGGCGATAAGGATGACAATTAATCCCACAATTCCCATGATCGTCAGCATCGGTGAGAATGTTTTGAGCGCCTCCTTCTCTGTTAAGTTACTCATTTTACATACAATC
>JAUUZS010000174.1 GCA_030589835.1 Cyclobacteriaceae bacterium | reverse complement strand
TTTTGTCTTCCAGACCGCTAATATCAGGTTGAAATCGATCGCGGTCATTTGGCTGGGCTAATTTCCATGTATCATATGTTCTGAACAATTCGGGGATGCACTGAAAGCCGCCCATATCTACATCTGTTTGATCGGCAAGGGCCAACACGCCCTGTACATTTTGAGGTTTCGTCTCAGGATCATAGTCCCAATGAATAAAGCCTTTGTATCCAAATCCTGGTTTTATTGGAAAGTTCAAATTAGCCCTGTCAATCGTACACCACAGTTTGTCTGTTCCCCAAACATCTACAAAAGCGTCATATACTTTTTGGGTCTGGCGGTTGTTCCAAAGATGCTGGTTATTATACACTTCTACCATGCCCGTTCCTGCCAGCTCCTTCATTTTCATTTCCCGGTCTGGCTTGGAATACCATGTCGATGAGTCATTTTTGTCTTTACCTTCAAATTCCCATAAAAAATCTGCGGTCTGAGCTGCCTGCTCTTTGGGAACCGCATTTTTTATGACAACATAGCCATTGTATATCCAAAATTTCCAATCTTCTTCACTTAGCACCCTGAGTGGTTTCCCATTCGAGCGGTCATTTAGTTTGATCTTACTGGTCGTAGCTGTGGAAGGATTTCCAGGAATTTCCTCATGATACTTATTTGGATTATCAATGGTTAGAGGCTCATTCACGTTGGTTGATTTCATGGTTCTGTGGTTTTATTTATTCAAAATACAAAAATTATTGTATCAAATGTAGTCGATTGATATCATACAAGGCTACCTCTATACTGACCTGTTTTTGAACTATATTGATAATTATCTACTGATATATGGTGAAAATTGATATTTTAATTAATTTTAATGTATGAAAACCGTTTTAGAAGAAATAACTCCCGATGAGAACAGCTCGATCCGGCTGATGGTTAATCCCAATCTTAGCGATTTCTTTTTTTGGCATTTTCATCCCGAATTTGAATTGGTCTATATCGAAGGGGCAAATGGAACCCGGCATGTTGGGGATCATATATCCCGTTTTGAATATAGCGACCTTGTTTTTATTGGTCCAAACATCCCACATCTTAATTTTGACTATGGGATTAAGTCAAAGTATGAAAAAATTGTTGTCCAAATAAAGCCTGATTTTTTAGAGAAAGCGCTGATCACGACGCCTGAATTAAATGATTTGTTGAAACTTTTTAACGAGTCAAAGCATGCCATTGGATTCGGGACCCAGACGAAGGGGTTATTGGAGGAGCGAATTAAACAGCTTCCCTCACATGATCATTTCAACCAATTCATTGAGCTTTTGCGGATCCTGCAAATTTTGGCTAAAGCCGAGGACAAAGAGTTGCTTCACGATAATCCGGTAGAAAATCAATTCACCCTAAGGGATCAGGAAAGGTTAAAAAAAATATACCGTTATGTTCATTCCCATTACAAACGCAGAATAGAAATATCAGAGATCGCTGCCCTGAGCAACCTTACCAATGAAGCTTTTTGCAGATATTTCAAAAAGATGACCAAATTGACATTTACAGAATTTGTGAACCATTATCGGGTTGATACGGCGAAAAAGCTGTTGTTGCATGATCAAAATATTACGGAGACTTGCTTCGCTTGTGGCTTCGAGAGCCTGTCCTATTTCAATCGGGTATTTAAACGTGTCAGTGGTGAAAATCCAAATGCTTTTAAGAAGCGCTATTTTCAAGGAAATGAGCAAAAGATTTCTTAACGTGAGTTCGGTCTAGGAGTTCATTGGATAGGTTAGTAAATGTCAGAAGCACAACACTTTACGTCATTGCGAACGAAGTGAAGCAATCTTTGACAAGCAGCAGATTGCTTCTTCCTCCTTCGTCGTCATCGCAATGACGAATAATAAGTTGATTTACTGTATGTTATACATCGAACTCACATTTCTTAACCACTATTTTTGCTAATCTTTACTGGCATCAGTCTGCCTTTGCCAGACCGACAAATAGTTCAGATACTATCATCAAACTTAAATACCATTTTTATAGATGATCAATTTCTTGCGTTCCAAATCGCTGGCATCAAGGATAATGGGGATTAATACATGTCGTCAATATTATTTATTCCCTCTGAAAAGGCGCCAATAATTCTTTTGGTTCTTAAATACCTATTGAAATAGTAGTCATCAAAATTTTCTGCCAGGGAGTCCATGCTGCTGATGTGGACATCGCCGGAGGAATGGATAAATTGATTGTTTCCCAACCACATACCAACGTGGGTAGCCCTTTCCGATTTATCCTCGTTTATTCTTCCGAAGAAAAGCAAATCCCCAACTTGCAGGGTGTCAAAATATTTTTCAGTATCAATTAACTTACCGACCAGAACCTGTTGAGATGCATCGCGGGGAATAATCAATCCATGTATAAAATAAACCGTTTTGGTAAAGCCGCTGCAATCTACTCCTTTTGTGGAGGTGCCTCCCCAGAGGTAGGGAACGCCCATTAAAGCCTTGGCTGCGTGGGAAATTGAGGTGTCGGTAAAGGCGATTTGATCTTTCCAGCTTTGAAGTTCCATCGCCTCATTTTTACGGACAATGGCTTTGCGCCCATCAGGATACGCCACCGACCAATGTGCTTTTTGCGCTTGCTCCATGGATAATATATTTCCAGCCACTAAATCCGAAACCCTTTGATTCCCGGCCTCATTCATTGAATAACCTGATGTTGGTAAATACATGATTTTTGGATTGGAACTCCAATCTTTCAGTTCATGGTCATCCATTAATACCAGAGCCGAGCCATTGGTCCAGGAAATGTAGTGGTCGGGTGTTTGTATCAGACACCAACCATCCTTATTTTTTAATACTTTGACCGGGGTTCCAAGCAATGCCTGGGTTACCAGTTCAGCGCTATGTGTTGGATATGAACGCAGGTTGGCAACAGATACATTGACGATGGCATATTTTTTATGTACCCTATCTGTTGGAATCACCATGATTTCGTCGATAACTTCGATGCCTCTTTGAGCTATTTTTTCCATTAAGGCTGCCTTTGCTGAGGGAAGGTTTGTTTCGCCTTTCAGCATCCAGGATTCATTTTTGTCAACTTCAATTTCAAAAATGGAGGTCCGTTTGTCAGGTGCATATTCATATTTCACTTCCTGAATACACTCCTGAATTAGTTCGAGCTTTTTATTTCCTGCGCAAGAAATAATGATTAATGAAATAAAATAAAAAAGGATCAGTTTTCTACCCATAATTTCCAATCGTATCTAATTTAACAAGGAAGTCAGTTTCTGGTTTGATTTAATTCAAATTATTCTTTGCCTTTGAAATGAGTTCCAAAACCGATATTTCCAGATAAGGATAAATTCCCATTTTCGTAAGTCAATCCTGTGGCCAGGTCCTCTGCCAATAGCAAGGGCCCGTCGAGGTCTGCATAATCGACAAAAGGCAATAATTGGGCAGCGGCAGATATACCAATTGATGATTCTGTCATGCACCCGACCATGATGCTTAAGCCCAGATTCCTGGCATTTTTTATCATCCTCAATGCAGGGGAAAGTCCTCCGCATTTCAATAGCTTTATATTGATGCCATGAAAAGTACCTTTGCATTGCTTTACATCCGCTTCGGTGCAACAACTCTCATCGGCAATTAACGGAAGCATACTTTTTTCAAAACAACCCTTCTGATCGGGATGATGTGCCGGCAAGGGTTGCTCAATAAATTCCACATTAAGCCCTTTTAATTCTTTTGATAATTCGACCGTCTGTTTATAATCCCAGGCACAATTGGCATCTACCCTCAGTGTTGACTGGGTATGGGTTCGTATGAATCTTATTAATTCTAAATCATCGGGAGTACCCAATTTTATTTTATAAACCGGCCATGGAAGGTCATCCAATTTTTTCTGTAATCCTTTTTTGTTCGCGATTCCCAGTGTATAGCTGGTTTGAGGATTGGCACTTTTGGCAAGATCAAACAGATTTGACACCGGACAATTATTTAGCTTTCCAAATAAATCCCAGCTGGCATTGTTCAGTGCGGCGAGTGCAAATGAATTGATTTCTAAAAAGTCTGAAAAATCCTCATACAATTTATCCGGGGATTCAAAATTATAGCTATTCAATTGTTTTTCCATAGCCATAAAACAATCCTTAAGATTGTCTATTGTGATGCGGTAATATGGATTTATAGTCGCCTCACCATAGCCCGTCAAGCCAGCATGTAGCAATTCCAATACCAATATGGGCTGGCTATAATAGGTATGCCGTGAAATTGAAAAGGGGTATTTCAATTTCATATCGTATTCATATATTTTTAATTGCATGGTAGCATGTTATTATTGGTATCGCTTTGTTGAGGATGGTGAAATTAAAAAAAATTAAGATTGATTTTGAAGTATGGACTGTTCTTTTGCTGGCAAAGTAAAATAAAAGGTGCTCCCTTTTTCAAGGGCACTTTCAAATCCTATTTCACCTCCATTTTTATCCACAAAGTCTTTGCAAAGCAATAGACCGAGACCCATGCCGGTTTCGTTTGAGGTACCTCGTGTGCTGAAACTCTCAAGTTTAAAAAGCTTATCCTGATTTTCTTTACTAATGCCGGTTCCATTATCTACTACAGAAATGGTTACCGTATCTTTATTTTGTTGGGCATCAAGAATAACCTCATTTCCCGAAGTGGTATATTTAATGGCATTAGACATCAGGTTTCTGATGACCAGCTTTATCATTTCGTGGTCTGCAAAAGCAACAATGGAAGATTTGATACGACTTGTGATTTTTACGCTTTTGCTTTCAGCTATCGGAGAAAGCAGATTTATACAATCTTCTGAAATTGCTTTCAGGTTCATCTTTTTTGGATGAACCTTCATTCCTTGCATTTGGCTTTTGGCCCAGTTCAGTAAGTTTTCAAGCAGGTTATAGGTATTATCCAGCTTATCGACCAGATTTTCTGTGAGGGTATTAAACTCCTGTTTCGAAAGCGATCCACTCAAAAATAAGGATAATGTTCCTTTCAGGGAATTGAGCGGGCTTCTGAAATCATGAGATACAATGGACAGTAATTTGTCTTTAAGTTTATTCAAATCTTCTAATTCATTGCCTTTGATGGTGAGCTGATCGAGGTAATTCTTCCTTTTGGTGATGTCGAACTGAAGAGAAAAGAATTGTTTGGGTTTACCATCATCATTAAATATTGGTGATATGGCAGTATCGACCCAAAAATACGTACCATTTTTTCTTCTGTTTTTTAATTCGTTTCTCCATGTAGTCCCTGCGGTAATGGTTTTCCATAATTCAGAATAATCACTTTTGGAGTGTTCGCCAGAGTTTATTATACTGTGCCTGCTTCCCAGAAGTTCATCCCTACTATATCCTGTGGCTTCGCAAAAGTTATCATTAACACTGATAATGTTCCCATTCAGGTCGGTGAGCGAAACAATTGCAGTTTGGTTCAAGGCGTTATTTTGAGCCTGAAGATGTGCATTCAGATGTTCTACCATCTGCAAAGTGGTCGTGACCTCTTCTTTTTGTTCCTCAAGTTTTTTATTGGAGATCGATATATTGGTATTGGTTTCTTGTTCTTTTTGTCGAAGTCTAAATAAAATAATAGCGGATATCGATACCAATATCAATATGATGATGCCCCCAATTCCCAATATTTTATGCAGTTGTATAAGGGCTTTCTGCGATTCTTTTTCGTTTCTTAGGATCAGATTTTCATTTTCTTTTTGCTCAAGTTCTAGCTGGTATTTTAGCAAATTTGCTTCCCCCTGTATTTGATTAAGCCTCAAACTATCTTTGTATTCAGCATATTTTTCATGATATAATAGGGCAGAGCTAAGCTGATTTTGTTTGGTACAAATTTGATATTCCACCAGATATGCTTCAATTAAATAGGGGATAAATCCGATTTCGATACTCATTTCCAGGGCTTTGTCTGCCATGCTGCGGGCCAGGCCATACCTACTATTTTTCAAATATATTTCCGCAAAGTTTTGATAGGATTTTCTAATATGAAAGGTTTGCCCGGTCTGAAGGCTTAATTCTAATGCTTTTTTTGAGTATTCTTCTGCTTTATTAAGATCGTTTAGTTTTATCAATAATCCACCAAATTGGCTCTTGACCATGGCTACCCACTTCTCAATACCTATCGAATCGAGAATAAATTCTGACTTCTCAAAAAAGTATAGTGAGCTATCCAATTTATTTGTTGTGAGGTAAACGCTTCCAATATTGGAATAAAGAATGCCTTCCCTAAGTCGATTATTGGCAATTTTCTGATATATGACGCTTCTCTTAAAAAAGGATATGGCCTGATCGTTGTCTTCAAGAGATTCGTAGAAAATACCAATACTGTTCAGATTATCAGCAATTCCCTGGTGGTAGTGTATTGACCGGGCTGTTTGCAGTCCCTTGTTTAGCCAGGCAATGGCTTCCTGCTCCTTATTATTTGCTCTAGCGGAAATACCCATCAGCCGTTGTGCTTCAGACAATCCTTTTTTATATTCCAGTTGCAAAGCGAGATCTATTGCCAAAGCAGCATAGTCATCTGTAGAATCGTGCAGGTAGTAATAATAATTATAGGCTATGGAGTTTAGCAAGTCAACCTTCGCGCTATCCGATACGAAATCAATTTGGTGCTTCAGGCTGTCAATATATGGGTTAGGACTTCCTATTATATGTCCAAAAAGATTCGGAATGGCACCCATGGATATGCACAGGTACAATACTGATATTTTGATGACCCGTATGGAGCGTATTGACTTTAGCAATATGGCTTAAATTTTAGAGTTTTTGTGATGATCTGATCTGAAAAGTTAACCATTTTAAAAACGTCATATCATTTTCTAATACCTCGTATTACAACGATTCCATATAATAAAAGTTATCAAGCATGTTAATTTAAGCTTTATATTTTATTTCATTTGTCAAACGGTATTGTTTTTTTTCGCATATTGTATTTTAAGATTATTCAATTGGATTGAAAGAATTTTATTCCCTGAATGTGTAATACAGGCACTTGAATTCCGCAAATTAGAATGGTATAAAAAATCGAATTTTTATAGTTAAAGCTTGGCTACAATTTTATTGGGTTTAAAGTTGAACTCTTGCTGAACGGCTTTGCCGGAGTGTTTTTTCTCATGATCCAGCAACCATTTTTTTCGTGCCAGGCCTCCTGCATATCCTGTCAAATCTCCGCTTGATCCGATCACCCGATGGCATGGAATAATGATGGCTACACGGTTCATTCCGTTAGCAGATGCAACAGCACGGACAGCATTTGGCTTATCTAGTTTTATAGCTTGTTGTGTGTAAGACCGGGTTTTCCCAAAAGGGATTTCTTTTAGCACCTCCCAAGCGGATTGCTGAAAATCAGTTCCAGGGGTGTGGAGGGAAATGGTAAAATGTTTCCGTTTTCCATCATAGTATTCCTGAAGCTCTTGCCTGACCTGGGTCAGATGTTGGTTTTCTCCGGGAAGAATTACTGCATCAAGCCTTTTCATCAAATCTTTAAATTCTGTTTCCAGCATTTTCCGGTTTGTAAATTCCAACAGACAAACACCCTTGTCTGTAGCGCAGGCAAACATTGGCCCGAGGGGTGTAGCAAATCGCACGATATTAATAAGGGTTTTATGCTTCGATTTTGTTGGCGGTTTACCAAAAATAGATTGATATCCGTCATTAAAACCACTTAATGAGTCGTAATTACTTTCAAATGCAGTTTCCGTAACACTGGCACCATTGCTTATTTTCGTAAACGCAGTATTGATGCGCAGCATGCGTTGATATCCATGGAAGGTAATGCCATGATGTTTTTTAAACCATCTTCTGATCTGGCTTGGCTCTATGCCTCGTTGAACCAGGTCATAATCCTTCAGTTTTAAATAGGGATCTTCATTCAGCTCGTCAATGATTTTCTGAATGTATTCAGGGGTTTCATCTTTGTGCTCCAGTGGTTTACAAACTTTACATGGACGATAACCATGTAGCATGGCATCTTCTGGGGAATCATAAAATTCCACGTTTTCCGGTTTTGGTTTTCTTGCAGAGCACACCGGCCGGCAAAATATACCCGTGGTTTTTACAGCCGTGATGAAAATCCCTTCATAA
>JAUUZS010000414.1 GCA_030589835.1 Cyclobacteriaceae bacterium | reverse complement strand
CATTCAGACAGGTCTTTATGGTGAGTTTTTCAATTTGATTGACTATAAACAAGAAGAAATCGTGGAATATCTTCCCAGCCCAATAGGAAAATCAATTCGTTTTACACCAAATATCGAGCAGGTTAGCATTAAACCCTATAAGGCAGTTTTTACTGTATCGGATAAAAATACTGAGCTGGGTTCTCTATGTAATTCAACCTCCGCTTATATCTGGATTACAGATAGAGCCCATGAACCGGAGGCACCACAGCAGTTTTTTGGTCAGGCTTTGTCACGTGATCTGGTTGCGGTTTATTGGAATGATACAGGGGATGAGCTTGGATATATTATCGAACGATCGGATGAACATTTTCCAGAATTCGAACGAATTGCTGTGCTGCCACCAAATACGACATATTTCAATGATTTAAGTGTTGTTGAGCATACGACTTATCAGTACCGAATTACAGCTGTCGGCACCAAGATGGCAGATTACAACATAACGGAAGTTACCACACCGGATATAGTTACTGCTATTGATGAAGTTATGGACATCAAAGAAATTAAGATCTATCCTAATCCCAACCATGGATCATTTACGATTACAAATATTCCAGGCAATGCAAAAATTGAAATTAGGGATTTGACCGGTAAGCTGATGTGGAATAAAAATATGTTGGATTCATATAATTTTGTTAGCAGTGAAGTGATCAATACGCATATTTCAAAAGGCACGTATATTCTTACCCTTCACTCAGATAGTGGCTCCAGCAACAGAAAGGTCATTATTCATTAGCGGAAAAGAAGATTCTCCTAAAACTTAAAATATAGTTGAAATTCGGTTTTCTAATTTCGAAACCAAGTGCATTTTTATATTTCTGACAAAAAAAATGGCCGCTGTTGAAGGCGGCCATTTGGGCAGTTGCGCTGATCGCATATGTGCGATTTGCTTGATTTGTCTATTTAAAATCGATGGTAAGATTTGACACTTCTTTTGGATTGTAAGGGCTTAACTGATTCAACCTGAGTTCCAGTGCGGTATATGTCTCACCAGGAGATTCACCACCAGTTACGAATCCATTTGAGTTAAAGTACCCGGGAGCTCCGGTGTTGTAAAGGTAAGCGTTAACACTTTCCTCATCGATACCCGGCCATACTCTATTAATCTCTCGTGTAAATACATTTCTGATTGAGTAATGATCCAATAAGGTTTCTCTACCAGGCTCATCAAGATTGCTTGGAGGAAGACCCACTTCAGCTACACCGATATCCATGCTTTCAGATCCGGATGCTACAAAGGCCCAGTTGAAACCTGAATCTTCAGTAAAGAATTTAGCGTTTGGATGGTTGGAGTTTCCATACACATCGATGTTATCGCCTTCTTTTCCGGCAAACATTTTCAAGGTGCTCATTGAGTAAGGGTCATCCAATGGATTAGCCAGAGGTAAATTGGCGATGGAAACGATCATATGATTTTCATACCCATGCTCTCCGCCTTCACTGTAATCAATTCTGAATATGGCGTTTTCAGCTTCATTATTTTCAGTCCTGTCGAGGTTATAGGGTTTTATAATCGCAATTCCCTTTATTAGGTACCTGTTCCAGAATACCTGAAGGGCTTTTCCACCATCAAGCTCCGCTTCAGAGGCCGCGTCTGTTATCGTGAGCATAAAATCCCAGTTTTCACCATCAAAGCTTGGATTTTCACTCACTCCAAGGTTTTTGGTCCTGCCATCGTCATCGCTCTCTATAGAAAGTGTCATGGGTTCATTGATCTGATGAATTCCAATGCTTGTGATTATTTCACCTACAATATTTGACGCTCCTTCACCGAGGTGGATAAACATATTCAGGTGTTGGTAGATATCATTTCCTTTAATGGTATCGATGGCTGATACCCTGCCATTGCTTGCTCCCAGTTCACTACTTAGTGCATCGGGAATATCTACTCCAAATCGTTCCGGTAGAATGCCGGTTACCGGAGTTGGCATATCTGCTTGTGGCTCACAAGAGAAATAAAAAATACTTGTCATTAAAAATAATGCGAGGGATGTTAATCTGAACTTTTTCATTGTTATCTATTTTAAGTTTAATTTAATTTCAACCGTCAGGGTTGTTTGTTAATTACACAACTATCACACGCCACCTGATTTTTACCCTGACAATAATTTAAAATAAATTATTTTTATTTTGTAAGTGATAGATATAGAGGTACTTAAATAGGAATTATTTTAACTGAGGTTGAATGGAAAGGCATTCCATTCGCCAAGGGCATCAGCTTTATACTTGTGACTTAGCAAAAGGGAGGAAAATTTTTGACTCGTTGTAGTGGATTTTTTGAAGTATACCCTTTCAATACCCCTCGTATCTCATTTGTGTTGTATTCAGGGTTTTTCGGAGCCATACCCGGTAGCGGGTAGATTGATCCCAGGTATTCCCGGCTGAGGCAAAATCGCAAAAAGATATGCGTTTTACCTGACTTCCTTCACCTTCAAGGTCGGTACCTGTTTTGCATGGTGCCGAAAATGCCATCCAGACATGGGGTGGTTTATTTTCAATGGAGATCAGGTCAATAACACCTTCCTCCTCCTGCATGATCATCGTTTCATCAACAAACCCATCACCAAATCTCGAATCTCTTGCCAACAAGATTGGCCCCCGGGTAATGGCCTGATGAGTGTTGCTCCTATTCAATTTTCCACGCATATCAAATTGGATGCTTAGCTTGTCTCCCTTTGTCCATGTTCTTGAAATAGAGAGATAGGTTCCCGGTGTGATCTTATCTATGGTGCGTCCATTTACCTGAACGGTCGTCTCATCACTCCATGATGGTATGCGCAGATTCAAGGAGAAGGCCTCGTTTTTTTCGGGCGTCACGACCATTTCGATTTTGCCGGATTCAGGGTAAGTGGTAGATTGATGCAGGCTGATTTTGTTCTTTGATTTTAATTGAACCACCGCATCAGATTCGCCATAATAATTGATGAAGATGTCATTTCCTTGTGTTTTAATTCCGAAGTCATGGATCATCACAAATCCTCGCGGGCCATTGGCGTTGCAACAATTAATGTGCATACCACATTGTTCTTCACCTGCTTGCCGTGTCCCTTCCAGCGGACTGTACTTGGCAATTTCTGAGGCGTCAAATTTCATCGAGGCCATCAGGGCATTGTAAAAAGATTTTTCAATCTCATCTGCATATTTCGATTCTTGCGTCAGTTCCAGGAGTTTATTGCAAAGATTCATCCAGGTTATGGTCACGCAGGTTTCCATGGTGTGGTAGGTGGGGCGGGTTTGATTTTTTACCGAGCCATACCAGCACTCAAAACCCGATCCGGAACCCGCAATATTGATTTCTGTAGCCATGATGTTCTCAGCCGTAAGGATGACAGCATCCAGGTATTCCCGTTTTTTAGTGACTTTATACAGTTCAAGCAATCCGTCGTAACACGACATCATCTCATAGGCTTTCTGACCATTTTCCCAGGACCACCATCTTTCAGGAGCAGGAAATCGTTTGCTGACATGTACATTGTCCATGGCCTTGCTGATCAGCTTTGGGCCTTCCTCAGTTTCCCATTGATGCACGATATAATTGGCAAATTCCAGGTATTTTTTTTGCCCTGTATGATTATAAAGGTAAACGATAGGTTCCAGGACAGAACTGCTTGCCATTCCCCGATAAAATCCTGTTTTAATAATATTTACCTTTTCAGGTCCTACCTGGCCAATCAAATGATCTGCTACCCTGGAAGCGGCATGCAATGCTTTCGTGTCTCCGGAAATTTCATAATACCTGATCAAGCCCAGCATGCTGTACTTCCTTCCCCATATATCCCAGCCTTTTAGTTGGGCATCAGGGCCATAATTGCCTATATAACCATTCGCTAACTGGGTAGCCATCAATCCTTCTGCGGCATAGTTTATTTTTTCCAGAAGTCTCTCATCCTTGTTATATTGGTAAGCTGCAACTGCCGACAACATCCATTTCCCTAAAAATTCACTTTGCCAGGCAGAGGTTTCATTTTTCAAAGTGAATGGTTCAATCAGATGATCCACATCCTGCCCTTTGATTCTTATTTCAATACATTTATCAATAATTTCTCCTGGGTATCCTTTGATATCTATGCTTTTGGATTGTTGGAATGAAAAGCCTGCATCTTTCATGATTCGGATAGCATCTTCAGTGTCAGGTGATATTAGCGATGTTTGAGGGGTGGAATGATCAGATTTATGTGCACAACTAAGAATCAGGTTGAAAATCAGAAGGCTAATGAATATGACGTATATTTTCATCTGTTTAGGTTTTGAAACATCCCGGCCATCTTGAAAATTGTATTCATGCTCCTGTGTATCTACCTGGCAGACCTTCCTTTAGGTTTTCAGGACTTTATAAATATTCCGGGAATTTCCTGGTACTTCAGAGAGCATATAAATTAGCTTGAGAAATACTTACAATGCTGTGACTATTTATTATTGTTGAAATAGTATAAGAATACCAGAAAGCCTGTAAATGCCGATTTTTTATTTCCCTTTATTTCCAAATCTACTCTCAAATGGCACTTTG
>JAUUZS010000139.1 GCA_030589835.1 Cyclobacteriaceae bacterium | reverse complement strand
CGGGAATGCCAAAAAGTTTGGAGTTCAGGGTGGAGTTGGTACGATTTTTAGTCGCCTTGCAGTGGAAGGACCAACCATAAAGGATAAAGGGTCCTTTATTTTTGCTGCCAGAAGATCATATGCTGATGTGCTGGCAAAGCCATTTACAGATGTGCTGGAAGGTGGAGCTAAGTTGAATTTTTATGATTTGACCTTTAAAACCAACTATAAATTCAATCAAAACAATACACTTTTGCTTTCCGGATACCTGGGAAGAGATAAATTTCTGTTCGATGCAAACCAGGGATTTACCTGGGGAAATAAAACCGCTACCATCAGATGGAACCATCTTTTTGGAGACCGTTTGTTTTCTAACTTTACTACCTTCTTTAGCGATTATGACTATTCCCTGGCTTTTGGAGAAAATGAACTGGACAAGTTCGAATGGAATTCACGCATAAGAACGATCAATTTCAAGCCGGAATTCACTTATTTTATCAACTCCTCAAATGAGCTGAATTTTGGAGGTGACCTGATCTATTACAAATTTAACCCTGCAAATGCATTTGGCGTAAGCAATGGTGTACGGGCTGATATAGGCCTGGAAAAGAAGTATGGATTGGAGTCAGCAATCTTTGTTGGGAATGACACCAAATTCAGTAAGCGGGTTTCGGCACAATATGGCTTGAGAATTTCCAACTTTCAATCTCTTGGTCCGGGCAACGTATATGAATGGGAGACCGTGGAACCCGGGGAACGAAAGGAGTTGGTTTCTATGCAAAGGGCAGAAAAATATGAGCCCATTTCCAGTGACACAAACATTGAGCCCAGGGCATCTGTAAAAGTACAGACCGGGGCAAAAACATCCATCAAGGCGAGCTATAACAGGATGTCGCAGTACATCCACTTAATTTCCAACACGACAGCCTCAAACCCACTGGATGTCTGGCGGCCAAGTACCAATAATATTGCCCCGCAAACAGGCGATCAATATGCGTTGGGCTTGTTTAAGAATTTTGGCCCTGATAACGATTATGAATTTTCACTCGAAGGGTACTATCGCGACACCGACAACCAAATCGAATACATTGATGGCGCCAATATTCTTATTAACGAGTTTCTTGAAGCTGACCTGCTGAGCGGTGATGGCAGGGCAATGGGTCTGGAATTTTATTTGAAAAAGAACTCCGGCAAGCTGAATGGATGGATCAGTTATACCCTCGGAAAATCTGAGCTTAAGGTGGATGGAATTAATCGTTTTGAATGGTATCCTGCACGTTTTGATCAGCGACACAATTTAAAGGTTGTAGGTTATTATGAGTTGAGTCCCCGGTGGACAGTATCTGCAAATTTCACTTACCTGAGCGGTACACCCACTACTTTCCCGACCGACAGGTATTCTCAGCAAGGCTACCTTATTCCGTATAATGCATTTGAATCACGAAATAATATTAGAATACCAAATTTCCATAGGCTTGATGTATCGGCCACGCTAAATGGCAAAAAATATCGGAAAAATGGAGAACTGAGAAAAAATAGCGATTACTGGGTATTTGGTTTTTACAATGTTTATGCAAGAAAAAACCCGTTCTCGATCTATTTTTCCCAGGGAACAGAACGGCCGGTTACAGGTCAGCCGATTGAGACATTTGCCACTCAGGTATCCATTATCGGAAGTATAATTCCTGCCATTTCATATAATTTTAATTTTTAGAGAGATGAAGCATATACTTAAATATATAGCACTTTTATTCGGAGCAGCTTTTCTAGGCGCATGTGAAGATATTATTGACATCGCGTTGCCAATTTCCGATCCGGTGGTGGTGATCGATGCATGGATTACCGATAAGCCAGAAACACAAACCATACGTGTCTTGGAAACTATTCCCTACTTTGAGAACACTTTTTTGCCAGGATTAACCAATGCCACCGTAACGGTTGAAGATTTGACAGATCAGGTTATTTATGAATTCACGAAAGAGAACGAAGAGGGGACATATACATGGCAACCAGATCTTGCACAGCCAACTTTTGGGAAAATTGGAAACGATTACAAATTGACGGTTCAGCTGGGGACAGCTACTTATGAAGCCTATTCTTCAATGAACAGAGTGCCTCAAATAGATAGTATTTCATATAGGCTTGAGGAGGGGAATAGCTTTTTTCCAGACAGCTATTTTGCCCAGTTTTATGCCCTTGATCCGGCCGGTCCGGGTGATACCTATTGGATAAAGGCCTGGAAGAATGGGAAATATCTTAATAAGCCTTCTGAGATCAATGTAACCTATGATGCTGGCGGCTCTCCCGGTGCGATTGTAGATGGAATCATCTTCATACAACCAATCAGGGATGGAATTAATCCTTTTGACCAGAATGAGAGTGATGAGTTTATATCACCCTATGAGCCGGATGATTCGGTATATGTAGAAATTCATTCCATTAATTATGACTCCTATGTATTTTTAAATGATGTGGCCATACAAACCGACCGGCCCGGGGGATTTGCCGAGCTATTCGCTCAGCCTCTGGCAAATGTGTCGTCAAATATCCTCATGTCTAATGAGACCTCTGAAACCACAAAAGCCATAGGGTTTTTTAATGTTTCTGCCGTTTCTACATTGGGAAAAAAATTGGATCCGAATGATTTACCATCAAAAGAAGAGTAGCCCCAATTATCGAAGCGAATAATCTAATAGTCGATCCCTGATGCACCGTGTGTTGTGAGGTAATGCTTTGACATTTAACTCAAATCTCCCAGGACATATATCCTTTTGGCCTTAGCGCTGGAAGAATTTTTTCTATTTTTTGGTCAGCGGTGTGAGTTCTACACGTCTAAAATATATTTCGGCCGCTTCAGATTGTATCTGAATACGGCCTTTGCTTGGCCTTACATTTGTTGCTTTGTTTACCAGGATGCCGTTGAGAAAAATAGAGATTTGACCGTCCAGGACAATACACTCCAGGGTATTCCATTCTCCGACAGGTTTCTCTACATCATTTTTACCTCTGAAACTGATCTTATCCTTCCAATCGGGATCACGTCCAAACCAATTGATACGCCCTTGCTGGATGGTTTCATTTTGCCCTTCGGGTTGGAAAACAAATGAATTTCCCTGCTTTTCTGGAGCTACTGGGCTGGTAATCTTAAATTGATCCGTTCCATCACCGACGACAATAAAGTCACCGGTGCCACCTTCTATTATCTGGCACTTGATAGAATGAATCCATATCCCGTTTGAGCTGCCATCCTCGCCCTGGGAATGCAACAGCAAACCGCTATCCCTGGCGTTATCTAGTCTGGGGGCAAAGGTTAATCCACCCCATTTAAATTCCAGCACAATGCTGTAATTTTCATATTCAGTATGTGTGGTGATGCACCCCCATTCTTCCCCGGAGATTCTGATCATTCCATCCTGCACCGTAAAAACACGTTTAGGATCATTATCACGCCCCCGGTTTTGGAGAAAAGTGTACCAACCTTCCAGATTAGTGCCATTAAACAATCTAATGGTTTTGGCTTTATTCTGATTTTGGATATCAAGAGGCTGCTGAACCGTCTGCGAGTAGCTTTTTTCATCAGTGATTACAACAAAGCAAATTGTTATAAACACAACAAACATGGTTTTTCTCATCTTTAGCTTTTCTTTATAAATTTATAATTTGAAAATGGCAATGGATCAATCTCTCGCCAGAGCCCCAAGCCTGCCTTGTCGGCAAACAGGCGACAACCTTGAACCAGTGAGCGTTTTGTAATTTATTTACACATCAAACTTGATTCCCTGGGCAAGTGGTAATGAAGTCCCGAAATTAATGGTATTGGTTTGCCTGCGCATATAAAACTTCCAGGCATCAGAGCCTGATTCCCTACCGCCTCCGGTTTCCTTTTCACCGCCAAAAGCGCCACCAATTTCTGCCCCGGATGTACCGATATTTACATTGGCAATTCCACAATCTGATCCGACATGAGAAAGGAACAGTTCACTTTCCCTCATATTGTTCGTAAAGATCGCCGATGATAATCCCTGCTTTACATCATTCTGAATATGAATGGCATTTTCTATGTCTCCACTATATTTTATCAGATACAGGATTGGGGCAAAAGTCTCTTCCTGTACGATGGCAAAATCATTCTGCACGGCCGCTAAGGTTGGCGACACATAATTACCCTCAACATATTCTCCACTGGTTAAAGTTTCTCCACCGTATAGAATTTCACCTCCCTCATTCTTAATTTCTTGTATTGCATTCAAATAATTAGTGACCGCATCCCCGTCTATCAGAGGGCCTGCCAAATTCTTTTCTTCCAAAGGATTGCCTATGGTAAGTGATTTGTAGATTTTGATCAGCCGTTCAGTGACTTTACTATATATATCGTCATGAATGATCAATCTTCTGGTGGAAGTACATCGCTGTCCGCAAGTTCCAACGGCCCCGAATACAGCTGCGCGAACCGCCATTTCAACATCACTGTCAGGGCTGATGATGATGGCGTTATTTCCCCCCAATTCCAGGATAGATTTACCCAATCGGGCGCCAACAGCCGCTCCAACCTTTTTACCCATGCGTATAGATCCGGTGGCAGATATCAATGGGATTCGGGAGTCTTCCGACATCGTTTTCCCAATTTCTGCACCCCCGATCACCAAATTGAAAACTCCCTCAGGAATGTCATTTTCTTTGAGGATCTCTTCCAAAATTTTAAAGCACGCTATGGCAGTCAAGGGTACCTTCTCAGATGGTTTCCAAATGGTGACGTCGCCACAGACCGCCGCGATCATCGCATTCCAGGCCCAGACGGCCACAGGAAAATTAAAGGCGGAAATAACACCTACCAATCCCAGGGGATGATATTGATCGTACATCCGGTGTTGTGGGCGTTCGGAATGCATCGTAAAACCATGAAGTTGCCTCGATAAACCAACTGCGAAATCACAGATATCGATCATCTCCTGAACTTCACCCAGGCCTTCTTGTAAGATCTTTCCGCATTCAATACTCACTAATGTGCCCAATTCCAGCTTATACTTCCTCAGTGCCAAGCCATATTGGCGAACGATTTCTCCGCGTTGCGGTGCCGGTACTGTTCGCCAGCTCATGAAGGCTTCCTGTGAAGTTTGAACCACTTTCTCGTAACCGGCAGAGCTAATTTCTTCGGCACGACCTATCACTTTATTCGTTGATGGTGTGGTGACCGCGAAGTTTTTTTCGCCTGTTAGTGTTGCCCAATTCAACCCGGTGCAGAACGAAGGATTAGTTTCTGATATGTGTAGCTTTTTAAATACAGATGCTATGTCAGAAGATAGGTTGGTTTTCATAATTATCTTTTTGAAGTATGGTTTGTTCTTTAAAATATATTCCCTTTTGTTGCAACTCTTGTAGAACCGGGTCATAAATTTCCTTATTCACCGGCAGTTGCAAGCCTTTTAATTTGATCTCTCCCTTTAAAATTAGTTTCGCAACAATTCCCATAGGGAGTCCGACTGTTTTTGCCATGGCGGTATGACTTGAATCTTCTCCCAACACAACCAGAGAGCTGGTTTTTTGATATGCTTCACCGTTTGAGGCTTGATAAAAAAACTTGTGCCACATCACGATCATATCCTGGTCATTGGGTTTCATGGTCCAGCTTTGTTTTAAGATATGCTCAAGAATTTTTGCCGGCGTCGCACGGCTCAAACCAATTTTCTGATCAGAAAAAATGTTTAGAGATTGAAGCTTTTCCATTAAACCGGAATCCTGGTCAATTCTTAGGTAGTGCATCAATTTGAGCTCGACGGAATCCGTAGGATTGAAGGGAAGAAAGGAATTGATGAACTCCCTGAAAGTCATGAATTCCGATTCTTCCACTATAAAGGAATCGTCGGTAGCGCCGAGCTGCACGAAAAGGTCCCAGGCCCTGCAAAAGCCGGGACGACGGAGTGTTCCCCGATAGATGGTCGATACGCCATCCAGCTTATATTTATCTAAATAATCCAGCGAATCCCGGTTGGCATAACCTTCAAAGGTCCCATACCCTTCAATTTCAATTTTTTCCGTTCTCCTGAATACTTTGGTGTATGGAATATATTTGTGCCTTCCATTGTGCAGGAATCGAACCGTGCCTCCCTGGCCGGCAAGAATTACATTTCTTGGATTCCAGGTAAACTTATACTGCCATGGATTATCATCATATTCGGGTGCCATCAGGCCGCCGGTGAAAGATTCGAAAGCAGTAAGCTTATCGCCGTTGGTTCTGATTTCATCAATCACTTTCATGGCAGACATATGGTCGATGCCGGGATCAAGTCCCATTTCGTTTAATACCAGAATCCCTGCTTTTTTTATTTCTGATTCCAAGTCCTTCATTTCCTTTGACTCGTAGGAAGGGGTAATCAGATTGGCCTTATACCTTATGCAGCTTTTTAAAACCAATTCATGAAACCGAAAAGGAAGCATGGACAGCACCAGGTCAGATTTACTGACCAATTCATTCCTGGATTTTTCATCGTTTATATCGAGGGGGATAAACGTACACTTCTGAATCCCGGGAATATTTTTTATAGTCGGATCAATAAACTTATCGGCTATGATAATATGCCAATCTAGCGTAGTGCTGAGGTCTGCCAGATATTTGATCAGTGATGGGGCAGATCGGCCGGAACCAAATATTAATATCGTTTTCAAAATGTGTATGTTTATTCAGTTGTTATTTCTTAAAATCCATTCATTTGTATGCCTTAAAAACTAAATACCTGATGAACCGGCGCTAAATCCGCTTCATAGATTCCTTTCTGTTTTTTGCCTGACCATATCAATCTCATAAGTTGGGGTGTTGCGCAATCGTTCATATCCGTTAATTCGGTTTTATTTTTTGACAAATTAAAAGGATTGTAGTGAATGGTGCCATGATTATGAAGATAAAAATGTCCATAAAATTGATAGGGGTGCAATGATTAAACAGGAAAAGTAATTTGCAGTAAGATTTATCCAAACCTGGAAATCTTATCCAAACTCTCGAAGTTCGTAATTTCGATTTTGGAGCCGTCAATACGAATCAATGCATCCTTTCTGAACTCCGATAAAATACGGATCACATTCTCGGTAGACATATCAATCAGCTCACCGAATTCCCGTCTTGTCAGAGGGAGATCAAATTTGCTATTATGATATATTTTTTTTGAGAAAAATATCAATAAATAAGCAATTCTTCCTCGCAATTGCTTAGAACAGATATCTACTCTACGGTGGATAATTTCGTCTGACACCTGGCTTATTTTTGACAGGACATCCATCGCAAAGTCTCCATTTTCCTTGATGATGTTTTTTACTACGCGGATATCAATAAAACACAATGTAGATTCCTCCAGAGCAGTCAACGAGTATTGATACGTATCGTGTGAAAAAACAGTTAGAAATCCAATAAATGTTTTGGGTTTAGCCACACTTATAATGTGATCCTTTTCATTTTCTGTTTTTTTTGAAAGTTTTACCAGGCCTTTTTTTAGGTAAACAAATTCCTTGATTTTATTTCCTTCAATAAGAATTTTTTCTCCTTTCAAATATTTCATCTCACTCTTAGATTCATCCATTCTAACGAGCTCATCAAACTCGAGCTTGTCAAATAATAATGACCTAAAAGCGCATTCTGTACACCTGGATATATCGAGTAATTCAGACATTATGTTCTGATATTTAATGATATGGTATGATATATATCATGATCACCTGCATTCCTGATATATATCATACCCTATTGTTTGATTTAAGTTTTTTGATCAATCAAATTCAATTATTGAATTGATGAATAAACGTGGCCAAAAGGTACTATTTTTTTATGTCAGGAAAAATTATCCATAGCGAATTAAATAATTGAATAATGAAAAGACTATTAATATTAGGAGGGGGTACTGCAGGGACGATCATGGCAAATAAAATGCGAAAAGATCTCCCCAGAGATGAATGGAATATCACTATTGTCGATGAATACAAGACGCATTATTATCAGCCGGGTTTTTTATTTATTCCGTTTGGGATGTACAAAGAAAAAGATGTGGTGAAGCCTAAAGGAGATTTTTTTCCTATAGGTGCTGATGTCATCTATTCCAAGGTGGATCGCATTATAGGAGAGAAAAATCAGGTACTCCTTGATAATGGAGTCGTATTAAAATACGATTATTTGATTATCGCTACGGGGGCAAAAATCGCTCCTGAAGAAACCCCGGGATTAAAAGAAAAGCTATGGCATAAAAGCATTTACGATTTCTATACCATAGAAGGCGCTACTTCGCTTGCAAAGTATTTCAAAGCCTGGCAGGGAGGACATCTGGTAATAAATATAACCGAATTGCCTTATAAATGCCCTGTTGCTCCTTTGGAGTTTGCCTTTTTTGCGGATGCTTTTTTTACAGAAAGGGGGATGAGGGATAAAGTCAAAATCACCTTTGCCACACCTTTGTCGGGAGCCTTTACCAAACCAAGGGCCTCGCAAATGTTGGGGGGCCTTCTTGAAGAAAAAAACATCGAAGTGGTTCCTGATTTTTATGTAGAGCGAATTGACAATGAGAAAAAGGAGTTAATATCGTATTCAGAAGATAAAATTCCTTTTGATTGCCTGATAAGTGTGCCCACAAATATTGGGGATCCGATGATCGATAGAAGTGGTTTGGCGGAAGATCTGAATTATGTTGCCACGGACAAGCATACACTGCAATCAAAAGCTTTTGATAATGTGTTTGTGATCGGCGATGCCACAAACCTGCCAACTTCAAAAGCCGGATCTGTGGCACATTTCGAAGCTGACGTGTTGCATGAAAACCTTATTGCACGGATTGAAGGACGTCCGTATACTGCAAGTTTTGACGGTCATGCAAACTGCTACATCGAAACCGGATATGGAAAAGGGACGCTCATAGATTTCAATTATGATACCGAGCCATTACCGGG
>JAUUZS010000361.1 GCA_030589835.1 Cyclobacteriaceae bacterium | reverse complement strand
TGAGAAAATAGGCTGTTGTATCGGAGTAAAAATTATAATATTTATGCGGTTGAGCCTCTGGGGTTACATATAATTCCTCATCGAGCGTACCATCATTTTTCTTGCCATAAAATTCAATATAATCATCAGCATTAAAGGTTCCTGTATTTTGGTCTTTTACATAAATGGCATGCTCATGGCCCCGATGGTAGAGTTGGATTTTTTTTGGATCAATGGTAGAAATGGGGACACCGGCAGTTTCCAAATCACTAAAAGAAACCCGGTAAATACCCTCTTCAGCAGTTGATAGCTTAAAATATTTTTGTGAATAGTTGATCCATTCATTGCCATATTCCTGGGCATGAACAAATGTGCTGCTCATCACAAAAAGGAAGGTCAATAGTTGAAATCCTTTTTTCATATCCTTAGCCCTCATTTTTACTTTTCATCATTTAAACCGATCGATAAAGAAAATACATGCGAATAAAGCGCTTCTGCGTTGTCAGAAAAATCTGTCATAGCATAGTCCACCTTCAACGATTTAATGTTAACCCCCAGGCCGAAATTAGGTTGCCAGCTTATCATCCTGGAATCTGTAAAATCTTTTATATACTGAAACTTCCCTGCTCCTAATCTTACAAAGGCTACATGCGAATAATTAAATTCCATGCCTGCCATTGGCGAAGCGGAAAAGAAATCCTTTTTCAATGCCACATTCCTTTGACCATCAAAAGTCAATTCTACATCCATTGAGGTCAGCAATCCTACTTTCTCGCCAAATGAAAAATTATATGTCGCCCCAATAATCGCCCTGGGTAGCGTCACCTCGAGGGAAGAAATAGGTATCTCGTTTCCCGTAAGGGCATATACGTCCTCGACCAACTCTGAATTATGGGACCAGGCATTAAATGTACCTGTAATATCCCTTAACATTATACCCAACTCCCAATTACCAAGTGTTTTTTGAATTCCGGCATCCAGCCCAAATCCCCAGGAATTGGCAAAATCTCCAACTTTCCGGTGTATTACTTTTATGTTTCCTCCAATTCTTAATCCTCCCAAGTCAGGAAGTTCTCGTGCATATGAAAAAATAAAGGCATAATCTGCAGCAGAAAAAAAACGAATATTATCATAGTTGATCGCGCCATTTGCGTCATAAAGAAACCGCGTATCCGGAATGTCATCAATCCCAAACCGAATAAGAGACACCCCCAAATGGCTCAGGCTATCTACTGAGGTGGCAAATCCTATAAAATCATAATTGGCTATTCCGGCAAAATACTCCGAGTGCATCAGGGATAGGTTATGCTTATCCTCGATACGTAGTAATCCTGCAGGATTCCAATAAGCTGCTGTGCCATCAGATACATTTGAGATCACACTATTGGACATGCCAAGTGCGCGCGCTCCTACTCCGATAGATAAAAACTCATTGCTATATTTCGGGGCAGCTATTTGTGCCAAAGAAAAAATAGAATGAAAAAAAAATATGATTAATAAAAAGCGCTTCAAATCTCTTTTAAGTATGTTAATAGTGCATCATCTTGCAATTGCCCAATGAACATCATGTTCCCCTAACTTTCCTGTCCGGCAAAACAAGCCATCCTGCCAACAAATTGATTTTTACAATTTACCGGGTGATGGCCATTTACATCAACTAGAATTAAACGATTCATTCAAAGGTAATAACATCGGGTAACTTTATATCAGTGTTGTACCAAATGAGTGACCTTTGATATTTTTTGATATCAAATGGCGGGATTGTATATTAGAATATTAATATTTATTAGTCTTTTTATAGGACTATATAAAGAACTTTCTATACAAGCTAATATTTTTTACCATGTACTTGGCTATGCAAGGTACTATTCCGTATTATCAATCATAAAACGAACTATATTATGGTTATGAAAGTAGTAAACACGCAGGTTCAGATGAGAAAAGGCATACTCGAATTTTGTATTTTGCATATAATTTCGAGAGGAGAAGTTTATGCTTCTGATATGCTGGAAGAATTGACCTCTGCAAAAATTATTGTTGTGGAAGGAACGCTTTATCCATTATTGACAAGATTGCGTAAAGCGGAATTGGTAGAGTATAAATGGGTGGAGTCAACATCCGGGCCACCAAGAAAGTACTTCAAGCTCACAGAAGAGGGATTTAAATTTTTAGGTCAATTAGATAATACATGGGATGTACTGATGGGATCGACCAACAAAATCATTAAATCTGATTCATCCACTAAAGCAAATACCTCCAAATAAGGGAAAACATGAAAAAGAATATAAGCATCAATATAAGTGGTATCATATTTCATATTGAAGAAGATGGATATGATAAGCTCAAAGTATATCTAGAATCTATTAACAGGTATTTTTCAACGTTTGAGGATAGCCTGGAAATCATTGCGGATATCGAAACGCGAATTGCTGAAATTTTTCTTTCCAAGCTAAAAGAGGGCAATCAGGTCATTTCACTGGAAGATGTAGAATCATTGATCGCTACCATGGGAAGCATCAAAGATTTTCAGGCAGCTGAAGAAGATTTGAGTTTTGCGACAAACCAGGAAGCCTCTGAGGATAAGGTCAATGAGGAAGAGGGGCACATGTTTTCCAAGAAATTATACAGGGACAACAATAGAAAATTGCTGGCCGGTGTATTGTCGGGAGTGGCCTTTTATTTCAACACCGATCCGCTATGGATACGATTAGTATACGTTTTATTATTTTTTGGCGTCTCCATATTGCCTCCTATTGCCGGTTTTTTGTTCATCGCCTACATCGTATTATGGATTGTAATTCCTGCATCTGATGAGTTGGTGGAGGAAAAGAAAATAAAGAAGATGTACCGCGATCCGGATGCCAAAGTACTAGGCGGGGTTGCCAGTGGAATTGCTGCTTATTTTGGGGTTGATGTGGTCATTATTCGATTGCTTTTTTTCGCCACCATTTTTATTGCCGGTACCGGGCTAATATTATATATCATACTTTGGATAATCCTGCCGGAGGCCAAGACACTTACGGACAAAATGGAAATGCAGGGCCAGCCTGTGACCTTGAGCAATATAGAATCGAACATAAAGAAAAGCCTGAACGTAACGGCAGGGGATGAAAATATTATTGTAAAAATATTATTGTTCCCATTCCGCTTGATAGCGGCCTTATTTGAATTTTTATCAAGTGCCTTGGGGCCATTTATGTCCTTCTTTGTCGAAGCACTGAGAGTTGTTTTGGGAGTAGTGCTGACCATAATGGGAATAAGCGGTTTGCTTTCCGTGCTGATTGCCATTGGGGTATTGATTGGGCTATTTGCCGGTGGTGATTTAAATATCATGTATCCTTTGCCATTCGAAATTATAAAAAATGACCTGGCATTAATTCCTGGTATTGCTTTGGCCATAGCCGTAATTATCCCATTCTTTTATCTTACCATACTGGGATTTATGGTCTTGATGAAGAAGCAGGTGCTACATCCGAAAGCAGGGTGGTCGATTTTAGCGGTTTGGCTGGTGAGCATTATTATATTGAGCATTACCATACCCCCTTACATTCGGAATTTTCAGGAAAACGGAAGGCATACTACGGTCAGCAGGTACAATCTCGATGGGAAAACAATGGTATTAAATTTCAATGATATCGGTGAGGATGAATTTAATTTGGTATCCCTCCGGATAAGAAGTCACAATGATACCGTAGTAAAAATGGAGCAAGAATTCAGTGCTTCAGGTTCTTCGAGAAAGGAAGCCGTAGATAATGCGAAAATGATAAAATACGGAATGGAGGTACAAGATTCCATCTTCACTTATGATTCGAATTTGGAGTTCGTGGAAAATGCAAGATTCAGAATGCAACATGTAGATATGACCTTGTATTTACCAATCGGACAAAAGTTTGTCATAGATGAAAATATGAGATACCTGATAGGAAATTTCATGTACAGGGCCGGTTTTAGCAACCATCAAATGAATGGAAATATATGGCAATTTTCAGAAGATGGCCTGCAGTGTATATCGTGCCCCGAAGCTTCAAATAATGATGAAAATGAAAATACTACCTGGGACAATTCTGAATATCAAAGAACGTATGAAATAGATGATTTTTCAGAATTAGAAATTAACAGTGCCCTACAGGTAAAGGTTAAACAAGGAGATCATTATAGCTTTCAAATAGACGGAAGAAAAAACGATGTTAATGATGTTATCGTGGAAAAATCCGGGGAAGTGCTCTCCCTGGATTTCAAAGGTGATATCATGCGATCGAATCGAAAACGTAAGGAGATCAATGTATATATTGTGATGCCAAACCTTGATGCCGTTCAATTTGGAAACGCCAGCAAAGTGTATGTATCCGGATTCAATGAAGACTACATGGATATAAAGCTCAATGGGGCGGCCTTTGCAGACTTTGACGTAGATGTAAATTCGATTTCTGCAAAAGTAGAAGGTGCCTCAAAACTTCAGCTAAATGGCTCCGGAAGCAGACTTAAAGTAAAGGTATCCGGGGCTTCAACCCTAAATGCATATGAATTTTATGCAGATGAAACAGAAGTAGAAACCCACAATGCATCAATAGCCAAAGTATACGCCAGCGAACATTTAGTGGTCAATACCTTTGGCGCAAGCAACGTCACCTACAAAGGCAATGCAAATGTAGAAATCGAAAAAAGAGGAAGTAGCTCAGTGCGAAAAGATTAATCCACAATCTTCATATTCGGGTATTGATGGAGAAAAGATGGTTAGTGGTTTCGGGATGGAATTAGGTGGGTGGTTTGGGATCAAAAGATATTTTCCGGCCTCCATATCTTGTTTTATTTTAGATTTTATGTCTTAATAGAAATGCTTCAGTTATCCATGGGGAACACTTATCCCAGGGATAATTGAAGCTTTTTTTTGGATAGCCCATAATATAAGAACCTATCCGGTAGCTATATCCATTCTGATAGGAGTGTACGACAAAATGCAGATTTGTTTTTATTGAATTACCACGGTGCTTTAGCCCTTGGGCACTTTACGCTAAGAAAGAAGGGCTATAGCCAAAACAATGCGACTAAATTTATGGCTAAAGCCAATTTGGAATATTTTATTATCTAC
>JAUUZS010000230.1 GCA_030589835.1 Cyclobacteriaceae bacterium | reverse complement strand
TCGACTGGTAAAAGGGTGGAAAGTGGCAGAAAATATTGCCCCCGAAAGTGGTAGCGACATGGTAGCCATCGAATGGATCGAAGCCCGAATAGATCAGGCAATCCTTGAGATGGAAGATCATTTTTCGAAATATCGGATTTCCGATGCGTTGTTGGCGCTTTACAAGCTTATATGGAGTGATTTCTGCAGTTGGTACCTGGAAGCCATTAAACCTGGTTTTGAGCAGCCTATTGATTCAGCGACTTATCAAAAAACCATTGAGATCTTTGAGAAGTTGATGAAAATAGCACATCCATTTATGCCATTTATTACAGAAGAGATTTGGCATCAATTGAAGGAAAGGGAATCGCAGGATTGCATAGTGGTTGCTGAATGGCCAAAGGTTGAGAAATTTGATGCAGAAATAATTGCCAAAGCAGGAAAAGTATTTGAAGTAGTAACGAATATCAGGAACATTCGCCAGCAAAAACAAATTAGCCCTAAGGAGCAATTAGATGTATTTGTGAAGTCGAAAAATCTCGATGCCTATTATCCGGCTACAAAGTTGATAATGAAACTAGCGAACATTGGTGAATTTGACATGGTTTCTGATAAGGTCGAAAATGCTGCAAGCTTCCATATCGGCTCAGATGAATGGTTCTTGCCCTTGAACCAGGAGATTGATCACGAAAAGGAAATCGAGACCATTACAGAAGAAATCAACTATTTGAGGGGATTCCTGAACGTAATTATGAAGAAGTTGAACAATGAACGTTTTGTGCAAAATGCACCGGAAAAAGTAATTGAATTGGAAAACAAAAAGAAAGAAGATTCAGAAAAAAGGATAACTGCCCTGGAAGAGAAACTGAAGGATTTGAAATCAAAGAGATAAAAATTGATTAGTAATTTAATATAATTAACAATTTTACAGTCAAACTTTGTAAATTTGCCAAACCTTTAAAAATTAATGTTTAGAAGACTTTTCCCTTCTGATAAAAATCACATCTTAATGGAAGTTCAGACTTCCAAAAGAAATGCACTCCTCCAGGAACTGGTAAATATCGTTAAGGATTATTATTTCCAGCACTTCAACCCATTGGGATTAATCGATGATACCATACTTGAAATTCAAAAATCTAAAAAACTTCCCTTTGAGGCGTTCAATGAGTTTTACCATGACATGTCCACGATTTACAGGTTCAAACATGGCGAGGTTCAATTGGAATTTTTATTTGATGGCTCTACGCATGATGAGAAATACGCAAAGGAATGGAGTGCTTACTTCAAGCAGAATGTCAGGGCGTTTTGCTCCAGTAAATTGTTTATGAGAGCAGTGCTGGATATTTCGGTATTTCATGATCATGACCATACAGCACAACTTGCCGGTATGCGACTGAAATATTTCCTGTCAAATTATTTCGATCTGAAAGTGTATAAGTATCGGGGAGTGATGGAAGTCGCCTCTTAATTATCAATGGGAATTTTTCCACTGAATACCAAGGTTGCCGGTCCAATCAGGTGAATATTGGTAAATCTATTTGCGCAACTTTTCTCAAAGCTGATTTGCAATTCCCCTCCTGGGGTTTTGATATTTATCGGGGATTCAACACCTTTCAATCCCTGGACTAAAGCCGCTGCGGTAACCCCGGTTCCACAGGAAAGTGTTTCATTTTCCACTCCCCGCTCATAGGTTCTGACAAATAGTTGATCATCAGAAATGGGCATCACGAAGTTCACATTGGCTCCCTCATCAAAATATGGTGCCCCTTGCCTTATTTTCCTGCCCTGCTTAAAGACGTCATAGTTTTCAATGTCATTCACAAAACAAACATGGTGTGGTGATCCTGTGTGCAGGAAAAAATGATTTTTGTGTGTTTCAACGTCATCTACATCAGGCATTTTTAGATGAATTAAATCACCAACTATTTTGGCGTCCAAAATTCCTTCTACCGTCATAAACCGGCATTGATTTTTTACCATTCCCAATTGATGGGCAAATCGTACTGCGCACCTGCTGCCGTTTCCGCAAAGGCTTGTCAGATGACCATCAGCATTGAAATAAACCATTTCAAAATCTGCCTCTTCATGATTTCTGATCAGGATCAGACCGTCAGCGCCAATTCCAAATTTCCGATGACAATAGTGTGCAATCAATTCGTGATTGTTCCGGTCAAATTTTGCTGAACGGTCATCAATCATGATGAAGTCATTGCCTGTGCCCTGGTATTTATGGAATTCTAAGGTTCGCATCAGTAAAAGTTTCTTTAAACTTATAGCTTATAAACGAAAAAAGCCAACCCAATGGGTTGGCTCCAGTATATTTTTACTGCCTTTACTTCGACATTCTTTCTTTGATTCGTGCAGCTTTGCCCTTGCGGCCTTTAAGGTAAAACAATCGTGCTCTTCTCACTTTACCCTTTCGAACTATTTTGATGCTATCAATATTTGGAGAGGCAAGAGGAAAGATTCTCTCGAGGCCAATTCCGCCGGATATTTTTCTTACGGTAAATGTTTCCCCGTTAGATCCTTCATTTCTTCTCTGGATAACGGTACCCTGAAAATTCTGAATTCTCTCCTTATTTCCTTCTTTTATTTTTACAGCTACAATGATGGAATCCCCAGCCTTAAAATCGGGATATGAAGCCTTCTTTTCTATGTATTCTTTGTCAAATTCTCTTAGCAACTGATCACTCATGATTTTGATATTTTTATAGCTCCCGCAAAATGGAATGCAAATATATGAAATATAATTTTAAATGGGTAATGAAAATAATAAATAAATTTCAAGTAAAAAGCCAATAGTCCCTTCTTTTGCAACCTGGCTTGTTTTCTGTAAAATATTTGTAACGTTGGGATAATAATTGGTCAATTCCAATACCATCATTGCGTAGAAAGTTCAGCCCTAAAAGGAGTGTACTTTTTTGGTTTTGATGAAGACATCCCATTGATGCAATGCTAATCATCCAGCAGCCCTGGGCGACGTTCCAAAGTTCGTTTTGTTGACTGTTCGTGCCTCCACGCTTCGATTTTTGCTGCATGGCCTGAAAGTAAGATGTCAGGAACTTTTATCCCTTTGTAATCGGCGGGTCTTGTATAGACAGGTGGAGCAATCAACTTGTCCTGAAAGGAGTCGCTTAGTGCTGATGTTTCATCAGAAAGAACTCCAGGTATTAACCTTATAATTGTATCAGAAAGCACTACTGCTCCCAACTCTCCACCCGACAGTACATAATCTCCTATGCTTATTTCTTTTGTGATTAAATGCTCTCTTACTCGTTCATCTACCCCTTTATAATGCCCGCAAAGCATGATCAGGTTTTTATCTAATGAAAGTTTGTTAGCTACACCCTGCGTGAGTAATTCCCCATCCGGGCTGAGAAAGATGATTTCGTCATATGTACGCTCGGATTTTAGCTTTGAAATGCATCGGTTTATAGGGTCGATCATCATCACCATTCCGGCGCCACCACCATATTGATAATCGTCCACTTGTCTTTGTTTATTGATGGCAAAGTTGCGTAAATCGTGCACATGGATTTTGACCAGGTTTTTGTCTTGCGCTCTTTTTAGTATGGAATGTTTGAATGGACTTTCCAGCAGATCTGGCAAACAGGTTATGATATCTATACGCATAGTGAAATCAGAGGTATATTTCTAATAATCCGTCAGGGAGGATGACATGTACTTCTTTTTTTGAATGAACGGCATGGCTTACGATTTCATCATTAACAGGGATCAGTACTTCTTTGCCTTTATATGTCATTGAGATAAGGTCCTGATTTCCTTCCGTAAAGATATTATCAATGATGCCAAGTTCATCTTTGCCATGATCAATCACTTTATATCCGATTACATCATGGTAATAAAATTGATCCCCGTTAAGCTTAGGGAGCTGATCGAGTGGTAGTAACAACGGGCAGGACTTTAACTCATCTGCAGCTTCTTTAGTGTTGACGTCCTCTAGCTGCAGAATGCCCTTGTTTCCATTAATTTGGAGGCTTGCAATAAAAAATGGAACCAGATTAATGCCTATTTTGACAATTACTGATTCCATTCCTTTGTATTTCATTGGATCGTCAGCATCCATTCTGATGTTGACCCCTCCATTAAGTCCATGAGGCTTGAGTATATAACCTATTTCAAAGTAATCATCAAGCTGCATGGGAAAGAAAATTTATTTTTTCTCTTCTTCTTTCTTCTCTTCAGCCGGAGCTTCTTCCTTTTCTGCTACCGGTTCTTTCGTCGGCTCAGGTTTTGCTTCTTTAACTGGAGCTTCTTCTGCTTTTGGTTCTGCAGCCGGAGCTTCTTCCTTTTTTGCTTCCGGCTCTTTCGCTGGTTCAGCTTTTGCTTCTTCAGCCGGAGCTTTTTCAGCTTTTGGCTCTTCAGCAGGAATTACTTCTTTTACTTCAGTCACAACCTCTTCAGCAACTTCTGCCACTGCTTCAGGAGCCTCTTCAACCTCCTCAGCCGGAACTAAAGCAGCTAATTTTATCTTCAATGCTTCAGCCTTAGCCTCATTCACTTTTTTCTCGGCTTCAAACCTGGCTTTTGCTTCGTCAGCTTTTTTCTTCTCAATGGAATTTACATTGCCTTCGATTTCAGCTTCTTTGCTACTCGACCATTCTTCAAATTTCTTATCCGCTTGTTCCTGGGTAATAGCGCCTTTTAATACGCCTACCTGCAAATGCTTTTTCAACATGATGCCTTTGTGCGAAAGAATTCTTTTAGCGGTATCTGTTGGTTGAGCACCTTTTAATAACCATTCCAGGGCTTTATCTTCTTTAATTAAGATTGTTGCCGGATTTGTTAGTGGGTTGTATGTCCCAAGCTTTTCAATAATTCTACCATCTCGTGGTGATTTGGCGTCTGCTACGATCACGTCGTACATTGCCAGTTTCTTGCGTCCTCGACGCGCTAATCTGATTTTTACTGCCATTTACGTTTTTGTTTTTTTGTTTATGGATCACGTCCATTGTAAAAAGGAGTGCAAAAATAAGGTAAATATGTTAGAAATTAAAAGTCCAAGGCCGAATATTATAAATACAAACAATAACAATTGCTTTGCAGTTTGATCAGAAGCGAAAATTATACATTGAATTACCACAACTCCTTTGCATGTAAAATTTATATATTTGTGAAAACGGTTATACGATTATTCATATACTCATTTAATTTATACATTTGAAACCTAAAAAGTTATAAACATGGATAAATTCTCTTATATCTCTAATGCTGAGGTGAACTTCATCGATGAACTATATAAAAAATATAGGTCAGATCCCAAATCAGTAGATGAGAGCTGGAAGCGTTTTTTTGAAGGGTTTGAGTTTGCTCAGGAAAATTTTAATCAAAAGCCAGAGGTTTCGAGTACGACAAGAGCGGAAGGGATATCCTTAAAGGAATTGGGCGTAAGGAATTTGATCCATGCATATCGGACCAGGGGACATCTGAAATCTGACACAAATCCTGTCCGGCCAAGAAGGAAGCACAAGGTACTTTTAGAGCTGACAGACTTTGGCTTATCCAATGAGGATCTGGATATTGAGTATGAATATGAGGTTGGTCATTCCCTTGGCCTTGGGAAAGCAAAGCTCAAAAATATATTCGATGCCCTGAAGAAAGTTTATTTAGGACCCATAGGTTTTGAATATATGCACATCAGAAACCATGAGGTTATAGATTGGTTTAAGGAGAAAGCAGAGCGTAAATTTTTAAATTTCGACCCTGAATCAGAAGAAAAGAGGCGTGTACTCACTAAGCTTAATGAAGCCGTAGTATTCGAGAATTTTCTTCATACCAAATATATTGGTCAAAAGAGGTTTTCGCTTGAAGGCGGGGAAAACACGATTCCTGCGCTGGATAAGATAATTAGAAAAGCAATTGATGAAGGTGTTGAGGAGGTGGTGTTTGGTATGGCGCATCGGGGCAGGCTGAATGTATTGGCCAATATAATGCAAAAAACCTACGAAGAGATTTTTAGCGAGTTTGAAGGCACCGCCGTCCCTGATATGACCATGGGCTATGGAGATGTGAAATATCATTTGGGCTATTCCAGTAAATATAAAAATGATGAAGGTAAGGAGATCTACCTGAAATTGGCGCCAAATCCATCGCACCTCGAAGCAGTGGATCCCATTGTGCTGGGATATACGCGTGCACAAATAGACGATGAATATAAGGGAGACCTCAGGAAAGCCTTGCCAATCCTGATTCATGGCGATGCCGCAGTCGCAGGCCAGGGGATTGTATATGAAATAACCCAAATGGCCAATTTGCCAGGTTATACCACTGGCGGCACCATCCATTTTGTGATTAATAATCAAATGGGATTCACCACCGATTATGATGATGCCCGATCGAGTATTTATTGTACAGATATCGGAAAAATAGTCGATGCGCCGATTCTCCATGTCAATGGCGATGATGCCGAGGCAGTAAATTATTGTGCTGAATTGGCGGTGGATTATCGTCAGAAATTTGGCAAGGACATCTATATTGATTTGCTCTGTTATCGCAGGCATGGCCACAACGAAAGCGATGAGCCAAAATTTACCCAGCCAAAGCTCTATAATGTCATCGCAAAGCATCCAAACCCACGAGAGGTTTACTCCAGGCAGCTGGTAGAAAGAGGAGATACCGATGCAGAGATGGCAAATCGCATGGATAAAAAATTCAGGGCCTTGTTGCAGGATCGGCTAAATTTGGTAAAGCAAAAGCCATTGCCCTATCAGCCTCAAAAAATGGAAGCGGAATGGCAGCTGTTGACGCCGGCTATTCCGGAAGATTTTGATAAGTCTCCGGATACCTCGATTTCAAATGAAAACCTGGAAAAAATAGGGAAGGCGTTGACCACTTTGCC
>JAUUZS010000052.1 GCA_030589835.1 Cyclobacteriaceae bacterium | reverse complement strand
ATGCAAAAAAAGGTGTTCCCAGGGGAAAAGGTCGGGGAATATTTCAACACCCATTTTATCAATGTAAAAATTGATATGGAAAAAGGTGAAGGACCTGCTTTATCGGTAAAATATAGGGTTACAGCTTACCCGTCACTATATTTTATTGATCATACAGGCAAAGTGGTGACGTCGGCATTAGGATATCATAATGCCAATAAACTGCTCAATCTGGGCGAAAATGCTTTGAAATAATAGACATGGCGAAGCCACAAAATAACCTATTTAAACGTTTAACACAGTTCATGATCAATGTGTTGCAAGGTGTGTTATTCAGAATCCATCCCGCATTTATTTTTATTGCGCTTTTTATAATCACCGTATTTTGGGCTTCATTTCTACCTTCACTAAAATTCAACTATGATATCGAAAGTTTTTTTTCTTCTGATGATCCTGAAGTTGATTTTTATTATCATCACCAAACAACATTCGAAAACGAGAACGATTTCCTTCTGGTAGGAATCAAGAACGCGGAGGGGATTTTTCAATATGATTTCCTGGAAAAGATAGATGCTTTGAGCGATGGATTGAAAAAGATCCCCGGGATTGAAAAAGTAACTTCCCCAACCCGGCTATATGAAACAATATTAGGTCCGTTAGGAAGCCTCAGAATACCCGTTGTGCATGTAAATAAACCAGAGAAATACAGTTCAGATAAGAAAAGGATTTACAAATCAGGTCAATATGTGAATTCAATTTTTTCCCAGGATTTAACTTCCGTTTCCTTACTGATAAAAAAAAAGGGGAAATTATCCCGGCAAGCCAATGACAGTCTTCTTTATGCGGTAAAAACAATGACTGGCGACTATCAATTTGATGCATTTCACTTGGCGGGAAGAATCCAAACCCAGCAGTATTATGTGACCAGGATGAAAGAGCAAATGGCTTTGTTTGGTTTTCTGGCTTTAGTACTTTTTCTAGGATCGCTTTTTATCATATTTAAATGTATACGGTATGTATCCCTCTCGTTTGGGGCCGTTGTCCTGTCACAAATCTGGATTTTTGGCATCATTGGTTGGCTGGGCATTCCATTAGACCTCATGCTTACCTTGCTCCCGACGCTAATCTTTGTAATTAGCACCTCAGGCAGCATTCATTTGATATCCCGATTTAGGAAAGAATATAAAATCGGTGTCCCGAAACAAACTGCAATCAGGACTTCCATTATCGAAACCGGTATGCCGAATTTTCTGAATGCCTTTACGACATCCCTTGGATTTGCTTCCCTCGTCATGATCCCCGTGGCACCCATTCAACTTTTCGGGATTTTAACTGCGGTAGGCATACTAATCTCGTTTTTTATTGGCCTTTTATTTATTCCGACGGCATTAAAAGTACTTCAAATTAATCCTTCAAAAATCACGTTGCCCGTTGAGCCGGAACCGAAAAGCCGCCTGATTGAGAAGTTTGTATTTAGTAAGCCAAAAGTGATTTCAGGAATATTTGCGATTATAATGCTATTTGGAATATATTTTTCCTTTCAAATAAAAGTGAACAATCATTTTCTCGATGACCTCAGTTCTTCCAGCAGTTTAAAAAAAGACCTTGATTTCTTTGAACAAAATTTTTCCGGTATTCGTCCTTTTGAAATAAATATCCAGGCTGAATCGAACCTTAACGTGTTGGAGTTCTATGCGTTACAAGAAATGGATATTGTGGAGAAATATCTACAAAAAGAATATAATGTAGGTTTTTTACTTAGCCCGCTCAGTTTGATAAAGCAAATTAATAAAGCAGCCCATGGAGGAAATCAGGATTATTATTGCCTTCCTGACTCTCCGGCAAAACTTGATGAGATATTGAAATTGGCAGATAAGCAAAGACTTTGGAGACGCTTTATCGGTGATTTCAAAAGACAAATCCATTGGACGTATCACCGGAAGAACATTAGATGAAGGGAGTCTGGTCTTGAAACAAAGGAATGAAAAATTAGAGGCTTTTTTAAAAACGAATACCCAATACCTGCAATTCGAAATTACCGGAGCTGCACAGCTCATGGACAATGCCAATAACCACATTGCTATGAACCTTTTAAAAGGGATTTTTCTAGCAATAGCAGTTTCCACCTTCGTGATAGGATTGCTCCTTCGATCCTGGAAATTGGCAGCAATATCCCTGATTCCTAACCTTATCCCTTTACTACTTGTTGCAGGGTTTATGGGTGCAGCAGGAATACCGCTGAAGGTAGCCACATCGCTAATTTTTACCATTGTTTATGGAATAGCTGTCGACGACACCATTCATTTCCTCAACAGCTACCGTATAAATCGCAAACTAAATGCTGATCCTACCGAGGCAGTAAGGCAAACTATTGCTAACATGTGGAGACCGATGTTATTTACGTCCATTGTACTTTTTTCTGGATTTATGATATTTCTCCTTTCGGAATTCTCCAGCATTTCTACCATGGGTTTACTGATTAGTGGTACATTAATCGTAGCTTTATTCACAGACTTGCTTCTTTTGCCGGTTTTACTAACAAATATATTATGGAAACCTAAGGCAATAAAACAATCACATATACCTATTGCCGGGGTGACTTTGCTCCCTAAAAATCAAGAGCAGGCAATTATTCAACCCAAAATATTCAGAGATCATATTGTGTGAACAGGACTGCAATGAAAGTAATAAGAGTCTTTATAATCAAATTGACAAAATGATGAGATTTCTCCCAATATCGAACAAGGTGATCTAATAATATTCCTATCAAAGCGCATCGAATTAATGAATGGAAGACTAGATCAAATTATATTTTTTCTCACCTATTCAGCGTAATTTGACCAAAAAAGTCAGTTGAGTCGCTTCATTTGGTCAAGTTTAAAAATTTGCTTAAATCGATTTCTGATTGCCAGCAATAATATATCAATTGAAGGTCTGATTCTGGGAGAAAAGACAATGTTTTGAAAGGACAACAAATATTCTTCGGGGAGAATAAAATTCTGAATTGAATTATCAAGGGTCAAATCCGCAACTCTTTCCGCTTTGATAAAAAGAAGCACGTTTTGTCGGTACCACGAGGGTATTGACTCATTGTTATAAATATTTTTTCTCACGACATCAATCGCCACATACCCTTTGCTTTTGAATAATGAATTCCAATAATTTGGCCATTGCTCATTGATATGCCCGACTCCCCCCTGAAAAGGAATTGCTGCAGAAAACAACACAAAATCCGATAAATTTGTCAGTGTCTTGACGAAATCATCAGCCGACCCAGGAGGCAAGTGTTCGGCTACTTCAAGCGAAATCGCCAGATCATAAGAACGATTAATATTCAGATTTGTATCTTCACTCAGATTCTTCTCAATAAAATCCTCCTCATTAACCTCTAAAAATTCTTTATTTACCCAGCCGCCGTCAATCCCACAAATATCAGTTGCTCCTCTTTGCTCCAACACATGTAGCCAAGTGCCAATTCCACAGCCCAAATCAATCGCTGATTCTATTTTAGGAATGACATTTTGGACAATGGACAAAATGGTTTCTGCAGAGTAGAGTGTATTATTGTGACGATTTTCGTAAAAATCGTCATTGTACTTATTCATCTTTGGTTAATCCGTGTTTCTTTAATAGAATGTGAAATGATTTATTATAGTCGGTCTCCATTTAACTTATACTTTTCCACTTAATATTCAATCAATGTCACCCACAAAAGTAATGCATTCAAACTTAAAACAGGTGACCAACTATTTATAATATGGCACAAATATACCAACCTTTAATAACGAAGGATTGTTTTACATGAATTGCTAATTTGTATTTGTCAGGTTCCCTTTAAAGGTGAACCAAAACTGTAAACACTAGTGCTAATGTCAAGTCAAGCATGGTTTATGTTTTGGATATCAACTAATACCTAAATTGATTACATAGGTTAATGACTAAATATTTTTTTGAGGCAAGCCCTGCTAAATCCACCTCCCGTGCTTCAGCAATATTTATATGAATTCAGGAATCAATTTCCCTACTCTTCAAGACATTTCATCACCAACCTATAAAAATCAGGATGCGATTGCCAGATCTGGCCCGTGACTATTCTACCATCGCGGACAGCTTTATATTTTTATAGGATCATTTTCTGCCTTTCATTTTAAACTTTACCCAATTAGGATCCCTTCGCATTGGCAATACTGCAAAAATATAGGCTGTTTCTATTTTAATTTCATAGTAAATGGCATAAGGAAATCGCTTTGCAAGCATTCGGTAAAAACCATGCTTTTTACAATGTATTCCCGAATATATTATCAATGATTCTATATCTGATAAAAGACTATCCCAAAAGTAGTCGCCTACTCCTTCTTCCAGCTTGTCGTAGAAATTTCTTCCATTCTCAAGATCATCAATTACATATGTCAATAATTGAATACTTTTGACCTTCATTTACCACGCTTTAGTTTTACTTCTTCTAAAGAGATAAATTTTACTAAATCCTCATCAAGGTCTTTTTTTCGTCCATCAAGAACGTGCTGATGCCATTCAGGGGATTCAATTTCGGGATCATCACTACTCAGAGAGTCCCATAGATCCTCCATTGCTCTAAGACGTTCAATTTTACTCATTTTCGCAATTTCAATCGTGCTCATTATATTTTATTAATGGTCATCATTAAGAAATCAATAACACATTTAATTTTATTGTACTTTTCAAGTTACAAAAATAAAAATAAATGTGAAGATGATTTCCCCTACTCTTCAAGACATTTCATCACCAACCTATAAAAATCAGGATGCGATTGCCAGGTCTGGCCCGTGACTATTCTACCATCGCGGACAGCTTCATCCTTACCAATAAACGTCCCACCACATGATTCCACTTCAAATCTCACATGTTCATAGCAGGTAAGGTTTTTATCTTTCACAAGTTGGGCAGTTACCAAAACCTGGATGCCATGACATATGGAAAATATGAACTTCTCCTGCTTATCGAAAGTTTGAACCAATTCTATGACTTTGGGATCATTTCTTAAATATTCCGGAGCACGGCCACCGATAATCAAAATAGCATCAAAATCATCCGCATTTGCATCAGCTATCGTCATGTCCGACTCCAGGTAATATCCCTTGCGCTCCACATAAGTGTCCCAGCCAGGCTCGAAATCGTGCATCACAAGATTCAATAATTTTTTGTCGGGGGCGGCAATGGTTGCCACATATCCGGCCTCCTCAAATCGGTGCTTTGCATATAATGTTTCATAGCTTTCACCGCCATCTCCTGTAAGGATCAGTATCTTTTTCATAAATTATATTTTGAATTTTTCTTCATTTACCTAAAATCAAACCACACCCGGATCGGATCGTTGTCATCGCCACGATGGTGCCTGTCCATCCCTTTTTGACTGGTTGGCCCCAGTTCGTTTGCTTGCTTAAACTTTGTTCCAATTGCCGGGATCTCATACAAAAATGAAATATCCCCATCGGGAAAAGGAGGATAGACACCACCTCTAACCTCTTTTGGAATACCCGGAGTAAAAATTTGTGTGTAAATATTCGGCGTTTCCACTAATATCGTAAAAGGGGTTTCTGTCGTTTCGAACCTCACCCAATTGACATGCGCATGATATCCCTTAAATTCGGGATAAACCAGGTCATTGAAGCTTTCCCCAGTAATGGTATTATTATATTCCTTTTCCCACATTCCAAAGTTGGTTCCATGTATCCGGTTTTTCCAAACCCTGTACGGCCCTTTTCCTAACCAGCTCATGGATTTCACCTTGCCTTCAGGATAATTGAAGCTGACTCCAAGAAAATCGACATCTCTTACCCGGCCTAAAAAAGGGCCAACTTCCAATTCTAAAAGCCCATTTCGGTGAAGCTTCCAAAAGAAAATCATTGATTTTTTAGAGTCTGTTGTCTGGATTAACAGGTTGTTGTCTTTATCCATGCTCCAGCTCACCTTATCAATCTCAGAATCAATTCCCACGGTTTTGGGGCCACCATTAAACGAGATGTCCCCTTTGGCGTTTGTGGTTTTTAACAGCCGGCCATTTTTCAAATCGAATGTGAACTCAAGACCGTGGATTTTTGCCATCAACTGATCCCCGGATTCCTGGGTGATTATCTGATCACTTTCATTTGTGGTCGCTTCTTTTATAAATCTGTTGACGATTACTTTTGGATGCTGAACAGGCCAGCTCCACGTATAAATTTCATTTCCCGCTCCATCAATGGCTGTCAGAGAGAGAATATCTGCTTTTTTAAAATCATCATTTATGTCCAACGTTATGCTACGGGTTTCACCGGGATTGGCGTCCGGCCCGCCAAACTTTCCTGAAGACAGCATTTCAGTTCTATTTTCACCTGGCAAAGGGGTTTTAATTGCTTCCCAGCTAAAACTACATGTATTCAAATTTGTATAGATGTAATCGTTGGTAATAAACAGCTTTCCATCCCATTGTGGATTGATCACAAGCGGCTCGATCTGCACAGGAGACCATAATTCCTTTACGGTATAAAAACTCCCCTCTTTCTCCCGGTGAGGTCCGAGAATACCATCGGGGGCATTGTTGCCATCGCCATCATACACCCTTCCTTCTTTATCCGTCCTCAGCACTGCTTCATCCGTAAACACCCAGAGAAAACCACCTGCAGCACGCGGATTTGAGCGAAACCTGTTCCATAAATCATATAAACCGGCGCCATGTCCTCCATCGTATAGTCCGTGCAATAACTCAGTCGACATAAAAACATCATTTCCAAATGCAAATCTGTTTATGGCAAAATCAAAGGAAACATAATGATGTGTATCCACACCGTTTCTGTGCAACCACGGGTAGATCACAGGTCTTTTTTGAATGTCGTAATGGTGGAACCACTTTTCATTGGCGAAATCCCAGCCCCCTTCATTTCCATGATCCCAGACCACTACGCTCGGATGGTTTTCATCTTTAAGAATCAGCTCTTTTACTCTTTTGGGGCCAATGATCGTATCGTATCCTTGTTGCCACCCTGCCAATTCATCGAGCACAAAAAGCCCTAAAGAATCACATAAATCCAGGAACCGCTCATCCGGACAATAGTGCGACATCCTGACGGAATTCATGTTCATCTCTTTCATAAGTTTGATATCCTTTTTATGGTTGTCGTCATTTAACGCCCTTCCAGTCTCCGGCCAAAATGAATGCCTGTTCACCCCTTTAAAAACCACCTTTTTCCCATTCACATAAAAACCATCATGCCGACGAAGCTCAACCGTTCTGAACCCAATACGCTTTTTCTCGATATGAATAAGCTCATAATTTCTCAACAAAGAAACCTTCATATCATACAGGGTTGGGTGTTCAGGGTTCCATGACTCAATCCCTTCAAATTTTCCACGCACGTGAACTTCTGCTCTTCCTTTTTCGACCTGAGCACCAAATACGCCTTCGACTTTGCTCCCATCCAATGTGAACAATTCGACCTGAACATCTCCTGATATTTTTTTATTATTTAAAACTACCAGCACATTAAAACTTCCATCGGCTAAGGCATCTATTGCAACGCGCTCCATATGCTGATCTGGAAATACTTCAAGAAATACAGGACGATAAATACCGCCAAAAATCCAGAAATCAGCCTGTCGTTCTGCCCTGTTTACCGAATGATCTGAAGAATGCTTAGCAACATCTACCTCCAGTAGATTTGCAACACCATATTTCAATAATTTTGAAATATCATATTTGAACCTATTAAAACCACCCTGGTGCAGCTCACCTGCCACCTTGCCATTGATTTTAACTTCGGTATCGGTCATCGCCCCATCAAACACAATGTTGATGGCTTTGCCCTTCCAGGATTTTGGCGCTTCAAACTCATATTTATAGAGACCGTGTTCCTTTCCCAGCTTTTTGTCTTTATTTTTCCAGTCATGGCCATAGTTGTAGGTTCCAAATCCCTGTAGTTCCCAATTTGATGGAACCGGGATTTGTGTCCATTCTCCACTATTCGCGCCATCAGTACAATAAAAATCCCAATTGACTGTGTTTTTAGAATCTGTCCCCGATAAATAGTGTCTCTCTGTTTGTTGGGAATAAGAGGTGGAATTAATCAATAAAAAGGCAATAAGCAATATGAGATTATGGGATTTGAGCATGATATAGTGTTAATGCAATTTGATTTAAATACTATGCTGTAAAAATAAATCTACCTGACCAGTATTTATAGATTTCCTGTATTTATTATTGGGTTGCTTTTTAAATATTCCATTTTATTATCGACAATTTTTATCTAAAATCTATATATTTATATCAAATCATCATTGTCCAATAACGGATTTAATTTTTTTTATATAAGCGATGAAAACCCATAATAATTCCAGAAGAGATTTTATTAAGAAATCCGCCACAATAGCCGGTGGTATCGGGCTGACCTCAAATATGTCTTTTGCAAGAAAACCTAATAAAGCACAAAATAAATTGCCCCAATGGAAAGGATTCAATTTACTGGATTTTTTCTCGCCCAATCCCAATAATGCCCGGGAAGGAACAAAAGAAGAATATTTCAAATGGATGTCTGACTGGGGGTTTGACTTTGTGAGAATTCCAATGGCTTATCCTTCTTATCTAAAGATTGATCATGAACGCAACATTACCATAAAGGAGGTAAGAAAAATTGACAGCAAACAAACCGACAAGGTTGAACATTTAGTTTACCTGGCCCACAAGTACAACCTGCATTCGAGCCTCAACTTGCACCGTGCGCCGGGTTTTTGTGTTAATGCAGGATTTTATGAACCATACAACCTTTGGAGGGATGAAGAGGCACAGGAAGATTTTTATTACCATTGGAAATTTTGGGCAAAGCGGTTTAAAAGGGTGTCCAGGGATAAAATCAGTTTTGACCTGGTGAATGAACCGTGCACGCGCGAAGACATGAATGATCAGCATTCCAAACGAGGCCCGGTGCCTGGGGACATTTATAGGAAAGTAGCAAAAGCCGCTGCAGAAACGATTCGCAGTCAAAATCCTGACCACTTGATTATCGCCGATGGAAACAATGTTGGGAGCGATGTAATTCCGGAAATCATGGATTTGGACATTGGACAAAGCTGCAGGGGCTATTACCCCGGTATTATTTCACATTATAAAGCGCCCTGGGCATTTAAAGACACAGAAAATTTACCCATCCCGAAATGGCCCGGACAGGTCGGGGATCAGTATTTAAGTAGGGCAATGCTGGAAGAAATGTATAAGCCCTGGATTGAGTTGGTTCAGAAAGGCGTTGGGGTGCATTGTGGGGAATGTGGCTGTTATAACAAAACTCCGCATGAGGTATTTCTCGCCTGGTTTGGTGATGTATTGGATATCCTTTCCGAAAATGGAATCGGTTTCGCTTTATGGGAATTTAAGGGAAGCTTTGGCCTCCTGAATTCCGGGAGAGAGGACGTAGTATATGAAGATTGGCATGGACATAAACTCGACAGAAAATTATTGGATCTTTTAATGAAAGCATAAGGCTAGGATTGGCATCAGGATGTTGAAGATTAAATGGAAAATCAATTGATTTGAATATTCCACAACCTTTTTTTTGCACTCAGCTTTTTAAATCATTGATCCTTTTTTAAACACTTAAAAAACTTTAGTTTAACATGAAAAACACAGCATTTTTTATCATTTTTTTATCCTTTACTTTATCGGTCACGAATTGTACACAATCGACAATGGATTATTCTTCAGCCGAAAATATTGACATAAAGTGGGAACACATCAGTAATTTTATTGATGTTGAAGGAGCTTTCGAAGCCAAATTTATATTAAATAACACTAGTGATCTCGAACTGGGGAACAACTGGAGTTTGTTCTTCAACGTAAATGCACGCCCCATTATCGATCCTCCCTCCCCGCAAGCCGCCACGGTAAAGCATATCAATGGCGATTGGTTTCAATTGGTGCCGAATGAAGCATTTTCATTGACACCAGGCAATTCCATTGAAATCATCTATCGCGGAACTGAAGGAGTAATCAAAGAATGCGACGGGCCATTGGGAACTTATTTTGTTTTTTATGATGAGGAAGGATCCCAAAAACAAATCGTAGAGGTAGATTGTGAAATATTACCTTTCACAAAACCTGAACAAATCAATCGAAGCAAGGATGATCATGAACCGATTCCAACTCCCGAATACAGGTACCAAAACAATCAGGGCTTAAGTGCCGTGCAGGATGATCAGTTATTGAAAATCATTCCTTCGCCGGTTTATCTAAAGAAGTTAGGCGGAACAACTCAAATAAATGAAAACTGGGAGATTTCCCATGAAGATGGGTTAGAAAATGAAGCCGGCTATTTAGCTGAAAAGCTGCAATCTCTCACAGGTTCAACATTCAAAACTTCAAATAATTCAACTGCCTCAAATAAAATTATTCTAAAAACCGGCAAAATATCAGTAAATGAGACTGAGAAAGAAGCATATCATTTGGACATTAAAAATGGCGCCATCCAGATTGTAGGTAGTGATGCTGCGGGTGTATTCTACGGAGTCCAGACATTATTGGGGCTTGCTCCTTTGAGTGCTCATCAAAATAATTCAAAAACCATAGAGTTCGAACAGGTATCTATTCAGGATGCACCAAGATTTGGTCATAGGGGCTTACATACAGACATTTGCAGAAATTTCCAGAGTGTGGAAACGCTGAAGCGAATGCTCGATATCATTTCCTACTATAAGATCAATAAGTTTTTATTTTACACCACAGAGGATGAAGGATGGCGGCTTGAAATACCCGGATTGCCTGAGCTCACCGATATTGGCGGACAAAGAGAACATACGTCGAGCATGCATGACAATGTGCTTCATCCAGCTTACGGATCTGGCCCTTTTGCCTACGGTGAAGGATCAAATGGTAGCGGGTATATCACCCGCGCACAGTTTATTGACATCCTCAAATATGCTAAAGCCCGACATATCCAGGTGATTCCGGAACTCAATTTCCCCGCACATGCGCGATGCGCCATCAAGCCGATGGAGGTACGCTTTGAGCGTTTTATGGCTGAAGGAAAAGAAGAAGAAGCAAATGAGTACAGATTGATCGATCCCGACGACAAATCAGTATATTATTCTGCACAAATGTACCAGGACAACGTAGTGGACATTGCCAATGAATCTACGTACAGGTTTTATAAAAAGGTGATGGATGAGATTTCGTTGATGTATGAAGAAGCCGGGCTGGAACTTACAGACATTCACGCCGGGGGCGACGAAGTCCCGGAGGGTGCATGGACTGCATCGCCAAGAGCTGCAGAAATCATGAAAGCAAATCCTGAAATTAAAGATGCGAAAAATTTGCAGGCTTATTTCTTTGGCAGGTTGCTGGAGACGCTAAAAGACGATAATTATACCGTTCATGGATGGGAAGAAACCACCCTGATCAAAAATACTGAAGGAGGCTATGATCCCAATCCTGAATTCTTAGGCAAAAATGTAGTCTCTTATGTATGGAACAATTTGTATGGCGATCAGGATCGGACGTACAAAATTGCCAATGCGGGTTACGATGTTATTATGTGCCCAGTGTCGAATTTCTATTTTGACCTGGCCTATGACAAAGATCCTGAAGAACCGGGTTTGTACTGGGCAGGATTTGTGCGCACCAGGGATGCATGGAGCTTTGCACCTTTTGATATCTTCAAAACCACCACGCATACGGCAGGTGGCAGAGAGATTGATATGGAAGTGGAATATGCAGACATGGTAAGATTGAAACCTGAAGCAAGAAAAAGAATACTTGGGGTTGAGGCGCAATTATGGAGTGAGACCATCAAAGGAAGGGACATGATCGAATATTATATGCTTCCAAAATTATTTGGTTTTGCTGAAAGCGCCTGGGCCAAAGAAAGGGTTTGGGAGACTATTGAAGATAAAGATACTAGGGAAAGCGCGATGGATGTGCAATGGAATGTTTTTGCCAATACGATGGCCCAAAAGGAATTGCCACGTTTGAGCTATCTTAATGGAGGATACAATTACCGCATACCATTACCCGGAGCAATTATTGAAAATGGCAAGCTGCTGGCAAACATCGAATTCCCCGGACTTGAACTGAGATATACGACCGATGGCTCGGAACCCACTGTAAATTCCACCAAATACCTAGGGCCCGTTGATGTTACAGGAGAAGTGAAGGTGAAAGCATTTGACGCAAGCGGCAAGGCGAGCAGAACCAGTATTGCCAAGGAGATCAAATTGCGTGACCTGGGGTAAAACCACCATGACAATGGCATGAAATAAAAAAGCTTCCATAATCCCAGACAGCAGCAAATTAGCTGTCTGGGATTATACTTTTCATAGCTCAGTTTAGGTATTCTATGCGGATTGGTTTATTTAATGAACCTATATTTTGTCAACCTCTTATCTCCACTTTTCTTAAGTATACCTTCATTCACAGCTTCTCTTAAATCACGACTGGCAGTTGCAGAGGAAATCCCTTTGTTATGTCTATGGTACTCTTGTCGGGTAAAGAAATTCGTGACTGCAACATCCTTGAATAGTTGGATTCTATCCTTACTTGTTACACTAAGATTCTGCATTATTAGCAAATCCTCCAATGAGTCATGTATAATCTCAAGCATGAATTCAATAAACCGTGTAGAGCTCCCTTGATT
>JAUUZS010000001.1 GCA_030589835.1 Cyclobacteriaceae bacterium | reverse complement strand
TGTGCTGAAAGCCCTGAAACCAATTAGGGATATTACGATTTCTACCATATATCCTGATCCTGCGAATTATGGAAAAGTATGGTTTGGCGGCCCCGAGGGTGTTATCAGTTATGATCGTCACGTGAAGAAGGAAATGGAGGAGAAAGGGAAGGTGAATATCCGTAGTGTGCGTACCTTAAGAGATTCCCTGCTGTTTGGAGGATCATATTGCGACCAGAATTCCAATCCAATATTGAATCAGCCGGATAGCCTGATCCCTCAACTCGATTACTTTTACAGCACACTTAATTTTAAATTTTCAAGTCCCTCATATAGTATTAATGAAAAGATAGAATATAAATTTTTGCTTCAGGGATTTGACGATAGTTGGTCTGAGTGGGATACTAAATCCCAGAAGGAATATACAAACCTTCCGGCCGGGAAATATGAATTTAAGGTGCAGTCCAGGAATGTGTATGATATTGAATCAAGCGAGGCGAGTTATAAATTTATAATAAAAAAGCCATGGTATAAAACCATTCTGGCCTTCTTTTTATATGTGGTCGGGGCAATTGCTTTACTCGCATTTCTGGTAAGGGTACGATCTCAACAGTTAATCAGGGAAAAACAAAACCTGGAGAGTCTTATCGAAGAGCGTACTGCCGAGGTAGTAAATCAAAAAGAAGAGATTGAAATGCAATCGGCGAGGCTAAGCAGCAAAAATGATGAGCTGGAAAAAATTAACCTCATTGTTAAATCCATTAACTCGGAGATCCATTTTGCGCGTTTACTGGAGTCCATACTTGATAAAATCCGGATTATCGGTGGGGTAGAAAGGGCAACCATGCTGGTGCGCAATAAGACAACCGGATTGTTCACATTTAATGCTGGCTTTGGATGGGAAGGATCGTCTGTATCAGTTATCGAGTTCACATTATCCCAGATAGAAGATCATTATCTTCATTCTGCTGAGGAGGTACATGAGCATATCTTTGATTTAAAAAACGCAAATATTCAGTTAGAAGGCTCCCTATACGAAAAGCTTGAAAAATCAAAATCAATGATGATTATGATGGTTATGGTGGACGAGAAGGTGGAGGGCTTCCTGGTGCTGGAAAATATGTATAAAGCGAGGGTATTTAATGAAAATCATTTTAGCTTACTCAATAATTTAAAGGAGCATGTTATCTCTGCGTTCATTAAAACGAATATTCTCGAAAATCTGGAAAAAACCCTGGTTGACCTTAAAGAGACACAGGAACAGCTGATTCAGCAAGCAAAACTTGCCTCAATAGGTGAGTTAACCAAGGGTATTGTCGATAGAATTTTAAATCCGCTAAACTATATAAATAACTTTTCTAAGCTGTTGAGTGAATTTTCTGAAGAATCGCTGGAAATATTAGATCGAGTTAAGGCACTAATAGATTCCGATAGCTATGAGGATCTTGTTGAATTACAAAATATGTCCAAAGCAAACGGGCAAAAGATAAACGAAAATGGCACTTCAGCTTCTCGTATTGTGAAAGGGATGGAAAAACTCATTAAAGAAAGATCTACAGAATTTATTTTGACAGATATAAATGCGTTGATCAAAAGTAATGTTGAAATTGGATTTCAGGGATATAGTGCGGAAAACAATTTATTTAACGTAAATTTTATTGAGGATTTTGACGTAAAAATCGAAAAAATCCAGGTATTGCCTTCAGAATTGGGAATGGTAATTACCTCTGCAATAGAAAATGCATGTTATGTGCTGGATGAGAAGAAAGAAAAATTGACCGACTTCAAGCCGGAAATAAAGATTTCTACCAGCTATTCAGCCGATCATGTCGAGATAAGGATAAGAGATAATGGCCCGGGAATACCTGAAACCGAAAAAAAACAACTCTTCGCTCCATTCTTTACTACCAAACCAACCTCCAAGGGCACTGGATTAGGCCTTTTCATGAGTATGGATATTGTAAAAGCACATAAAGGAAATATTGAAGTTGATTCAAAAGAGGGAGAATATACCACGTTTATTATACGTTTGCCAAAAGTACAAGGCAACAAAAAGCAGATAAATTAAATACAGAAAATATGGAAACTACGCAGATAGATCCCACAAATGCCCAGGAGCAGATCAGGCAGCTTTCAGCAGAAAATGAGGGATTGAAACAAAAAGTATTTGAATTGGATAAGTTGGCTTTTATAGGTTCCCTATCTGCCGGGATAATGCATGAGATAAAGAACCCCCTAAATTTTGTGAATAATTTTGCTGAGCTAAGTATTGACCTATTGCATGAGATGAAGGATGTTGTACACGAGCTGACCGACCATTCCGATAAAGATGCAATAGAGGAGATTAAGGAGGTGGCTCAAATGCTTGAAGCCAACCTGAAGAAAATACAGGATAATGGGGGGCGGGCACAACGCATCGTTTTTTCAATGCTTTCCCAAACACAAGACAATCAGCAAGTAGCGTTTGAACGGGTAGATGTCAATCAATTGGTCGATGAGTTTGCTAAACTTGGGTATCAGGGTGTACGAGGAAATGATAAAGATTTTAATGTAGCCATAAGAACCAATTACGACCCTGATTTAGGAAAAGTAAATCTCGGCATTCAGGAGATTAGCAGGGTGATTATTAATATTGTCAACAACGCCTGCTTTGCGTTGAATGAAAAGAAGAAAATATTGAAAGATGAATTCTCGCCGGAAATTCTTTTAACAACGAAAAGAAATACCGGCTCTTTTGTAATAACAATAAGAGACAACGGTACCGGAATGCCTCAATCGGTTATTGATAAAATCTACCAGCCTTTTTTTACAACCAAACAAAAAGGGCAAGGAACCGGTCTTGGTTTGTCTCTGAGCCATGACATAATAACTCGTGTGCATAAAGGAAAAATAGATATTTCTTCAGAAGAAAATAGATATACCGAGTTCACAATACAAATTCCTTTGGATTTATCATGATGTTGGGTTGCTGATTCAGTACTAACCTTTCTAAAAAATTAAATAAACCATTTACTACTATCATTACAATGTGCGGTAGATACATATTATAAATAAAGATTGAAAACATGGAAGACTTAGTATCAATATTATGTGTGGATGATGAGCAGGATATGGAAATGCTGATTACTCAAAAATTCAGGAAAAGCATCCGCAACAACGAGTTTAGCTTTGTATTTGCCCAAAACGGTGTTCAGGCTCTTGATCAGCTAGAAAAACACCCGGAGATTTCCTTAATCCTATGTGATATTAATATGCCGGAAATGGATGGGCTGACATTTTTATCAAAATTGAAAGAAAAGGAAAATCCTGAAACCAAGACTGTCATGGTATCTGCATATGGTGATATGGGAAATATCCGTACTGCGATGAATCGAGGTGCTTTCGATTTTATCACCAAGCCCATCAATTTTGATGACATGGAGATTACCATAAAGAAGACCATTGAGGAAATTGAAGTGTATAAGAAACTACAGAAGGATAGGGATAAATTGCTCTCTATTCAAAAAGACCTTACCATTGCCAACGATATTCAGCAATCGATGCTGCCCAAGAAATACCCTGCATTTCCCGATAGAAAAGACTTTGATTTGCATGGCATAGTTCAGCCGGCTAAATCCGTGGGTGGGGATTTATATGATTATTTCTTGCTCGATGAGGATCATCTCTTCTTTATGGTAGGAGATGTGTCTGATAAAGGAATTTCTGCGGCATTGTTTATGGCCATTACAAAATCGCTCATTAAGACTAATATTTCAGGACACTCCAATGCCAATATGGTAGAAGAGATAAAGAAAATCAACAAATCGCTGTCAGAGGACAATACCTCTATGATGTTTGTGACAATTTTTGTTTGTGTGCTTAATTTGAAAACTGGAGAGGTGAATTATGTTGATGGAGGACATGAGCGGCCTCTTATTCTTCGTGAAGGCAAGAAGATTGAAATTTTTGAAAAAATAACCGGTTTACCAATTTGTGTAGATGCAGATTTTCCATATAAACAGTATCAGTTCCATATCAAGCCGGGCGATTCCATCGTCTTATATTCAGATGGTTTGGAGGATGCCAAGAATCCTGCGGGAGTAAGACGGACTATTAAGCCAAGCATTGAAATATTAGAATCGCTGGATGCCAAAATGACCCCTGCCCAAATAAATGAAAGACTCATGAAGGAAGTTAATGATTATATAGATACTGCCGACCAGTTTGATGATATTACCATTTTAACAGTCAATTATTATGGCTGATGTATTTCTGGCAAGCAATTTATTTTCTAGGTTTGATCCATATGAATGGGTATGTGCGTGAAAATTTTACGAAAGGCACCTACAACCATGTCCATAAAACAAACCAAATGCACATCTATCAGAGATATTCTGCAAAAAGCAGGTTGATCCTATGTTTTTATTTTTTTTTGAAATCAAAGATTTAGGATAGGATGCCACGATAAACGTCGAGTACTTTGGATGCTGAGGTTTTCCAGGATAGCATTGAAATATCTTCTAGATTGTCAGAGATAATTTTTTTTCGTGCTGCTGAATTCTTCTTTAAGGATAATATATGTTTAGCAAATATTTCAGTATCCCAAAAATCTGCTTTTGGAGTTCGCTTTAATATTTCTGATGCCCCTGAATTTGTGGAAAGCACTACTGGCAGGCCAACATAAGCGGCCTCAATTGCGGTCAGGCCAAATGGTTCGGAAATAGATGGCATACACAATACATCACACCCTTTATAGAGTCCAAACAATTCATTTCTTTCTACAAATCCCAGATATTGGAAATTCGATTCTATTTCAGCAAATCCTTCAAACTCTTCTAACGTCACATTTCCTCTTCCACGTCCTACCACCACAAATTCCACATCCTTTTCTTTTTTTAGCACGTGCTTGGCGATTTCAATAAAATATTCAATGCCTTTATTTTCATAGATTCTGCCTGCAAATAAGACCTTGAACAAAGGATTGTTATTGAGTTTATTTTCAATTTTTAATTCAGGAATAGAAATCGCATTATAAACTTTCCGGATTTTGTTGCTGCTAAGGCCATAGATACTTTCAATTAGCCCTGCTGTATAGTCACTCACAGAAATTACCATATCTGCCTTTGACATGGCAAATCTTTCTATTTCAAAAACCCAACTTGCGTTTTTGTGGCCAACGCGGTCATATTCAAGAGAATGAATATGTAACACAAGAGGTTTGTTGTACTTATTTTTAAGAAATATTCCCGCCAGAAATGTCATCCAGTCATGGGCATGTATGAGGTCAAATTCCAGATTTTCGGCCAGTTCTTCTACCAGTCGGTTATACAGGAATATCTTATCTTTCACACTTTCACCAAACACATCAATTTCATTATGGGGTAATATTAGTGCCTGATCTTTTACCTCTGCTTTCTTATCAGTTTGAGGTGTAGAGATTGCCTCCACTTTTTTCTTACTAGTGCTTCGGTGTGTTTTTTGCGATTGCCATGAGGTAAAGTATGGATCCAATCGAACAGCCAGCTCAATATTTCCATTTTCAGTAAGTGATGTATAATCCTCATCTATTTGAATTTTTTGCAATTCATTCAGGTCATCACTGCTTAATATCTGATTTCTATCTATTTTTATCTTTGATCCACTAGGATAAATAACCGTGAGGTCTACAATTTCAGAAAGGGCGTTATTTAATCCTTCACAGGCGACACCAACGCCACTCGTTATTGAAGGATGATATTTCCAAGCCAGGGAAAGGACTTTCATGCTTTCTGTTAGGTTCTCGTTAAAATTGTATGCGACTTAAAAAGTATTTAAAAGAGTCGGTAATATTTATTAATTAGAAAGTTAAGAATTAAAATCCATATTGAGATATAAAAATCATTGAAAAATCTAGACCTGAGAAAATCAATGTTTTTTTAGCATAAAAAAAGCCCGATTAACGGGCTTTAAACTTATCCTATCTTCTGATAGCTATATAGCTTTTCATAATATTGATATGCCATCCGGTCTGAATCAAAATATGGCACGACATCCTGCATACTGCTTTTCATAATGGATATCCATTGTTCAGGATTATCATAGTATGTTGGTATGATTTCATCCTCAAGGATATCCAATAAGTTTTGCAAATCCAACTGATCCTGCTGATGTACTGGAAGAGAAAGCTTAACGGGAGGGACAACAAAACTATTTACGCCATGCTTGGCATATTCAGGAATCCAGCCATCATAGGTGGAGAAATTTATAGACCCTACCATAGATGCCGTCATGCCACTGGTGCCTGAAGCTTCTCTGGGTAACCTGGGATTATTTAGCCAGATATCAGAACCACCCTTTAACAAACCGGACAAGTGTAATTCATAACCTACCAAAACAGCAATGTTGCCATGTATTTTACTTAAATGAACCAAACTGTTAAATGTACTGATGGCATTGTAATCCATAGGATATGGTTTTCCAGCCCATATTATCTGAACCGGTCGATCTTTATCGGCCATGATTTTATTGAATCTTTCTACATCCTGGGTGATCATCCCCGGTCTTTTGTACTCTGCAAACCTTCTCGCCCAAACGATGGTAAGTACATCTTTATCAAATAGTTGCCCAGTCTGGTCGGCGACCACATCAAATAAATCCTTTTTCAGCTCTTTTTTCCGTTGTGCCAATAGGTTATCATCACTCATTTCCATTGCCCTATTCAAGCGTTGATCTTTCCAATATTTTTTGTTCTGCGCATTGGTGATCGAAATAATAGGACAAATATTGTCATATTTATTCCACATTTTATTTGCAACTTCCCCATGGATTTGTGATACTCCGTTGGCGATTTTTGCAAGCCTCAATGCTACCAAGGAATGATTAAATACATTATCTTCAATCCCTGTCATTTTTTGAACTTCATCGAATGGAATTCCACAGAAAAAACCAAACTTATCCAGTAATCTCATGTCGTGCTTCTCATTTCCTGCTTCTTCTGGCGTATGCGTCGTGAAAACGAGTTTTTCTTTCAAGATGGACAGATCATTATTCTTGCTTAATAAATAAAAAGCAAGCGACAAGGCGTGCGCTTCGTTGAGGTGATAGATTTCGGTTTCATGCTCTAATAGCTCCAATAATTTTGCTCCACCAACGCCCAAAAGGATACTTTGTGCAACTTTACCAGCGGGATCCGAGTCGTAAAGTTTGTGTGAGGTGGATTGTGCCAAGTAATCATTTTCAGGTAAATCGGTAGACAGAAAAAACATCGGTACAGTACCAAAAATTTCAGGGGAAAGGTAAAATGCTTTTACATTTACTGGATGGTTGTTGATTTCGATCTGAAAATTGATACCCGTGTCTTCTAAAAAAGAATATAGCTTTTCCTGAAACAGCGCATCCATTGATTGGTCTCCTTTTCTGATTTGATCATAATATCCATATTTCCATAATATGCCTACACCAACCATATTTTGTTTGAGCTCATATGCACTTCTCATATGTGAACCTGCTAAAAAACCCAAACCACCTGAGTAGGTCTTTAAGGGTTGTGCAATTGCAAATTCCATACTGAAGTATGCAACACTTTTATGATATTTTGGATCAAATGCGTAGGGATGTTGATATTTCTCTGGTAATGCCATGTTATATTAAATTTTTCTTTAAAGTCTTCTTTTTGCTACAAATTAATTGCAATAATACGTTAAAAAATACCATGTTTTGAAAGGATTATTTAAAATCATCACACTTTTTGGTGAGTATCTATGTATCAATAGTTTACCAACAAAAAACCCTGACTGAAGGTTTCAGCCAGGGCCACTCAATTTCATTTTTTCTCTTTTATATTTAATCTTTAATGATTCATTAATATTTCTATTTCGCATATACAGCTCGATGCCAGTAGGACCACCACACTGTAATCCAGATTGACAAGCTTAATTTGTGTTAATTAATTGCGCTTTTACAATCGATCATCTCAGCTGAAATACCATATTTACCTTAACTCAGGGGTTACTAATTATCATCACCATTAGCTTGGTTATACCAATTGATGATCGAATAAATTAAGATTTTTTTGAATAAGGCGGTCTAACTGTTCAGAATTAATGGCATCCTTCAATATATAATCATCAACATTATCAAAGATTTTATTTCCCCAATCTGAGCTTTTTAATGTGATAATTTTTATTTTTTTTGTTTTAGCACTCTGCTTTAAAACCCTAATCATTTTTTTGATGTCATCAAATAATAAGTTGTCATCAATAATAATTATTTGTGGTTTTGATTTACTAATTCGATCAAAGCTGTCTTCAACATCGAAACAAACATCAGCCAGGTAATAATTTGACCTAATTCCGATCAAAATATTGTAAATAGATGTCATTTCTATTGGATTATTCCCTATGATTAAGACGGGTATTTTTTCTCTGCTCATACCTAAGCTTTGCATCCAATTTTCTTTTTTGGTTGTCAGTGATGTGTTTAGCATGTCCCCTTGTTTATTAGTTAAATACCATTATCTATTTATGATATTATACTTTATTAATTGTACTCATTAAATAAATACAAATATTTTACCTAAGGTATTTCGTATACGTAATATGGTTAAACTGAATTTCTAAAGTTTTGTTTCAGAAATTCAATAATTGATTTCCATAATATGCGATTTTCCAAAAGCAGAACTTTCTGATGTAGGCTTAACCAATTAATGCGATAATTAGTATGGAAATGTGAAGAAATAGGCTCTTTTTTTTAGTGATATAATTTTTAGCCTTACCGGTAAATCTTTTGGTGACGGATAAATTTTAAAGCCTATTTCTTTTCCAACTTTTTGATTAAAGCAATGATATGATTCTTAAAGGCGTTTTGCCAGGTATCTGCTCCGTCCCATTGTTCTCCCAAATATATATCACCACTATTGATATGCTTTATATAATATTTATATACCATTTCATTTAAAGGGATAGATTTTTTTGAATTGGTAATTTGGTTATCTTGGTTTCTGACGATCACTTCCTGAATATCTTCTGCGTCCTGATAACCAAGTAACTTACGCACTTCTCTGCCCGATGATTTAATTCGCATTAATACAAATTGATATCCCTGAGAAGACAGCTTTTTTTCGTCGTAATCGTAAGGAACTATTTTATACTTGTAAGGGTAGGCAGACATTAATTGCTCCAGTTGACTATTCCTCATAAGGTTCTTCGAATTCTCTTCATTGATTAAGGCAAGCATCTCAGAAGTCGATTGAGCTGTAGATTGCTCAATTGAAGGCAAATCTAAATATTTTGGTACCGCTAATCGATCTATTCTTAGGTCTGTATTATATGTTTCTGATCGCCTTCCTTTTATGATATCCACTCCGCGAAAGAATTCCGGTGTGTCAATAATCAGAAGATTTTCGGAAGTTAAGTCTGCATTGTCAATGGATCTGGCCAGGTTGCGAAAAAGGATTTCCAAATCACTGGTCTGTGATCTCCATGAATTCTGGTTGTTGGATATAAAATCCGGGCTTTGATTGTATGAAGTAATCACTCCAAGGTATTGATCCTGTCCATCTATAAGATCTTTCGACAACAAAAATACATTCTTAACCTGTCTGCTGTTCATTTGCTTTGTGATTGCTCCCTGTACATCAAATCCTGCGATGAGCTCATCTACATAAAAGTAAAGTACGGCATCGATGCTCAGTTTTTTGAAATAAAAATGCGCTTCCCTGGCCAAGGATTTCCAGTCGCCCCGATCGCTGTTCTCGCCATTATCAATAGAAATTACGACTATGGTTTTTGAAATGAGAATGTCTTCTGGTATTGCATTTGTACCGGAATTGAGAACAGTCATCATTTTAAGCTCTGCCGAACTCATTACTTGTCCTGCACAAGGAGGGAGGGTAAAGCCAAAAAGGATGAATGTTGCTATGATTTTTATCTTGTGTGCTGACATAGGAAAAATAGTGTCTAACCTATATTTTCATAAATATTTCGTAAATAGGATTAAGGCTCGCCTGCCGGCGAGGCATGGCACGGGCAATCAGATTATTCAACTAAATCCCATAAAACATTTAATTTTTTGAAGAACAATTGAATTCATAGTCAATGTTTTGATTTCTAACTCATTATAACGTACAATAATTACTTCCTGTATTATACAGCTCAAATGTACAATGGCAAATTGAAACTTAGCAAATAAAATTTCATTGTTTATTATTTGAATTTTTGTTTTAAATATTGAGCTGTATGATTATTACTCAGCTTTATCATGTCTTCCGGGAGCCCTTCAAAAACAATTTCTCCTCCATGATCTCCTCCTTCTGGTCCTAAATCGATGATCCAATCTGCAGATTTAACGATTTCTACATTATGCTCTATGATGATTGCCGAATGACCCCGATCTATTAACGCATTTACGGCCGCCAAGAGTTTTTTAATATCATGAAAATGCAGGCCTGTTGTTGGCTCGTCAAAAATAAATAACACGCTTTCATTTGTATTATTGCTTCCTTTTCCTAGAAATGAAGCCAACTTTACACGCTGAGCCTCACCTCCGCTCAAGGTATTTGATGACTGCCCCAATCCAATATATCCCAATCCAACATCCTGAAGAGGCTTAAGTTTTGAGACGATGCTTTTTTTATCATGAAAAAATTCAATGGCATCATCTACCGTGAGGTCCAAAATATCAGAAATATTTTTGCCATTTTGTTGAACTTCCAGTATTTCAGACTTGAATCGCTTTCCATGACAACTGTCACACGTCAGGAATATATCTGCCATGAACTGCATTTCGATTTTTACAGTTCCTTCTCCCTGGCATTCCTCGCATCGGCCACCATCGACATTAAATGAAAAAAATGAAGGCTTATATCCTCTTGATTTCGACAAACCTTGCTCTGAGAAATGCTGCCTGATTTGGTCATAAGCCTTCACATAAGTGACAGGATTTGACCTCGAAGATTTTCCAATAGGATTTTGATCGATAAACTGCAGCGAAGTGATCATTTCCATATCGCCTTCTATTTTCTCATACTTTCCGGTTAGCTCTGAGCCGTAGCCCATTTTTTTGCCTATAGCTGGCTGAAGAATGCGTTTTACGAGTGTTGATTTGCCAGATCCGCTTACCCCGCTAATCACGGTTAAAACACCAAGGGGTATTTTTACATCTATAGATTTAAGGTTGTTTTCTCGTGCGCCAAAGATATCAATCGAATATTTCCATGATCTTCGTTGATTTGGGATGTCAATTTTATCAATGCCATTAAGAAACCTTGTCGTATAGGTCAAATTATGATTGTTGATATCATGGATATGACCCTGAAAAACCAACTCCCCACCATGAGAACCGGCATCGGGACCTACATCGATGATTTGGTCAGCAGCCATCATGACTTCCTCTTCATGCTCGACAACAATAACCGTATTGCCAAGGTTCCTGAGGTCTTTCAATACTTTTATCAATTGGGCGGTATCCCTGGGATGCAATCCGATACTCGGCTCATCCAAAATATACATGGAGCCCACCAAAGAGCTGCCAAGGGATGTAGCCAATTTTATGCGCTGGAACTCCCCTCCTGAAAGCGAATTGGTAAGCCGGTTTAATGTCATATATCCCAAGCCTACTTTTTCCAGATAACCGATTCTGTTATTTAGCTCCGTAAGAATTCTTTTAGCGACTTTTTCTTTCTGGGGGTCTAGTTGAAGGTTTTGGAAAAATTCACCAAGTTCATTGATCTGTGTCAGTACAAGATCAACTATAGATTTATTTCCAACCTTCACATAAGAAGCATCTTTTCTTAATTTTGTTCCTCTGCAATCCGGGCATACTGTTTTGCCTCTGTACCTGGAGAGCATAACCCGGTATTGGATTTTGTGTGCCTGAGATTCAATAAATTTAAAAAAGGCATCAATTCCATCAAAGTATGCATTGCCATCCCAAAGAAGTTTTTGTTGATCCCTGGTCAGTTCCTTAAATGGTCGATGTATTGGGAAATCAAATTTAGCGGCATTTAACAAAAATGAATTAAGCCATTTTTTCATTGCCTCGCTTCGCCAGGGAACAATTGCTCCTTCGTAAACAGATAAATTTTTATCCTGGATAACCAGATCAGGATCGATGCCTAATATTTTTCCAAATCCTTCACACCTTTTACAGGCTCCGTATGGGTTGTTGAAACTAAAGAGATTGACACTTGGTTCTTCGAAAATTATGCTATCAGCCTCGAATTTATCAGAAAATAATTTTTCAGTTTCCCCCACAAATTGTATGATACATTCGTCATGGCCTTCAAAAAATGCGGTTTGAACCGAATCAGAGATCCGGTAAATATTATCCTCATCACCCTTCATTACCGAGGCTCTGTCTATCAAAATTCGAATATCCGAGAATGAAACTTCGTCTTGAAACGTATTCAGAAAATGTTCGATTTCGATGGTTTCACCATTTACGAACACCCGGGTAAAGCCTTTGCTCAATAATATTTTCAGTTCGTCCTGTAGATCTCTGCCATTTTGTCGCCGCAAGGGGCTCAACACCATAAACCTGCCCCCTTCTTCCTGTGCATTAATATAATTGACTACTGTCGTCACCGTATCACGGGAAACAATCTCTCCGCTGACAGGGGAAAATGTATCACCTGCTCTTGCAAACAATAATTTTAAATAGTCATAGATTTCCGTCATCGTTCCAACGGTTGATCTTGGATTTCTCGTGTTAACTTTCTGCTCGATTGCAATGGCAGGGGAAACTCCTTTTATATAATCGACTTCGGGTTTCTCCATTTTGCCAAGAAACTGCCGTGCATATGAACTCAGGCTCTCTACATACATTCTTTGTCCTTCGGCAAATAGCGTGTCGAAGGCCAGTGATGATTTCCCTGATCCAGAAAGACCGGTAATTACCACCAGTTTATTCCTTGGGATTGCAACGGACAGCCCTTTTAGGTTATTGACCCTCGCGCCTTTAATGAGGATGAATTTTTTTGTGTCTAAATTTTCAAATATATCTTTTGGTTGCATCTTCAGCTTTGTCGTCATAGACACCAAATATATAGATGGGAAATTGTATTATAAAATTTCATTTTTAAAGTAAAAATATGTTCGTATCAATCTTTGTATATTTCACAAATAATTATTAGAATTATTATAATATTAATACCTATTTCTCAATATTGTTATTATTTTTGAAAAAAATAAATATAAAAAATCATTCGACTAAGTTTTGCATGTTTTTTGCTTATTGCATACATTTGAAATCGTAATTTAAAAATTGGTCTTACACTAAATAATATAATATGGCTTAAAATTCTACGTTAACTAAATGTATTTATAATGGAGAAATATAAAATTAGTGACAGTGAGTTAGTATCACTTTACATTAATGGGAGCGAAGAAGCCTTTAAAGAACTATTAACAAGACATAAAAACAGGGTGTTTACTACTATACATCTCATCGTTAAAGATAGATATCTTGCCGAAGACCTTCTGCAGGAGACCTTTATAAAAGTAGTGAACACTATTAAATCCGGAAGGTACAACGATGAGGGGAAATTTTTGCCATGGATACTGCGCATAGGCCATAATCTAGCCATTGACACCTTCAGAAGGGCTAAGCGTTATCCTACTGTTTTGATGGAGGACGGGTCCAATATTTTTGATACCCTTGAGTTTGCTGAGTCACCTATTGAAGACAGGCAAGTAACCCAGGATTCCGTCAATAAGTTAAAAAGACATATTCAGGAGTTACCTGAAAGTCAGAAACAAGTATTAATAATGAGATCTTACCTCGACATGAGCTTTAAAGAAATTGCTGATGCCACAGGGGTAAGTATAAACACAGCCCTGGGGAGAATGAGATATGCCCTCATCAACCTGAAGAAAAAAATGTTAGAAAACAGCTTAGCCTATGACAAAAATAATTACCCACGATGATGTATTAAGATACATTTACAAGGAGACTTCAGATGAAGAAACCATAGCTATTAAAAAGCAATTACTCGTAAAGGCTTCCCTGATGGATTTTTACAATCAAGCCAAAGAAACCATCAAGGGAATTCATGAACTTATGCTGGAACCTTCAAATAATTCACAGAAAAAAATTATGGATTATTCGGGTTCTTTCAATTTTGAAGCTATAAGCTAAAGCAGAATTCAAAATTATTGAATTGGTTTTCTCTTTCGTACTCCTTTCAGTTGAGATTTTTTTAGCTCAGTTATAATGCCTATTTTTTCTAAAAATTCTCATACAGGAAATCTATTGCCAAATAATTATGTGCGGCATTAACCTCATTATTGACAAACACAAAAGAATTGATGCTGAGCTTATTGATAGCATGTCAGCGTCAACTCGGCACAGAGGGCCTGACGAATCAAAATCACGCAGAATTGATACAAAATCAAATACGTACTTTTTAGCTGCCAATCGATTAAAAATCACAGATCAATCGGAAGCCGCATCACAGCCCTTTATTTCTCCGGATTCAAAATATGCATTATTGTTTAATGGAGAAATTTACAATTTTGATTCACTCAAAAATGAATTGATCGACAGACAAATTCATTTTTCTTCACATTCAGATACTGAAGTATTGTTTTATTGGTTGCAGCTCTATGGAAAAAGTGGCATAGAGAAATTAAAGGGGATGTTTGCCTTCATTTTTATTGACTTTGAAAAAGATGAAATATTGGTTGCCAGAGATCGATTTGGCATAAAGCCAATTTACTATTATAAAGACGATAATTGTATTATTTTTTCTTCAGAGATAAAATCCATTGTCGGAACAGGGATGGTAAAAAAGGAAATAAATGATGCACAAATTCATCATTATCTGTTATATAAATATGCAAAAAAACCAGAGACATTGTACCGGCACATCTTCGAATTGCAAAATGGGGCAGTATTGGAGATTAATAATACCGATTGGCAGATAAAAAATTATATTCAGCACGATATTAAGATCAAGGCAACTACACCAGATTTAACTTTAATTGAGGAGCATATCACCAATAGTCTGCTGAAACAATTGGATGCCCAGGTTCCCCTGGGATTGCTGCTAAGTGGAGGGGTTGACAGCACATTGCTTTTGGCAATCGCCCGTAAGCAGGGATTTACATTGCCTACCTATACCATCGTCAATTCAAAATCGGACAGGTTTTTTGGCACGAAAGACTATCACTATTCCAGGATGGCGGCCTCGAAATACGCAAGCGAGCATACTGAACTAGAAATGGATATTTCGATGCTGGATCAATTTGACCATTTTATTGAAGGTATTGATCAGCCAATAGGAGATTCATCTTTGTTGATGACTTCCGAAATTTGCGGTAATGCTTCAACATCCAGCAAGGAAGGGCACGGAGGAATGAAAATATTGCTTTCCGGAGCGGGGGCTGACGAGTTATTTGCAGGATATAATCGGCATTTCGCTTTCCATAAATATTTGAATCACAAGAGGACATTAGATGTGCTGGCTCCATATTTGAAGCCTATTGTCAACTTATTGCCATCCGGATTTCCTCACCCTTTGAGAAAGTCATTCAGGCATGCAAAAAAATGGTGGAAATCTATGGATAGCTCACCTGTAAATACTTACCGGAACTTTCTGACATTTAATGAGTTAGTTGCAGACGGGCATAAAAGCGAATTTATTGATCAATTTGATGACAATACGGATATGTTTGGCTGGGCACTCCAACACGACCAAAACAACTATTTGATAAGTGATGTACTCGCTTTGACTGATAAGGCATCTATGTTGCATGGAATAGAAATGCGTGTGCCATACCTGGATGAGAATTTAGCCCATTATCTGACAGGGATTCCACCAAGCACGCTGATAAAAAATGGCAGAAAATGGATACTTGGTGATTTACTAATACAATATGGTGGAAGGAAATTTGTAAATCGGCCTAAAGAAGGATTTGGTTTGCCACTCGCCAATTGGCTATTTAATAAAAAAATACGTCATCTTTGGGAATTATTTGAATCAAAAGAAAGCATTATTTTCAATTATGTAGAAAAGAACAAATTTGATTTTCTCGTAAATCAACAAAAGCAAAAAGCCGAGGATCACGGCCCACTTCTGTGGTCAATCCTGGTATTGGGTCATTGGTTGCAGCGCAACTTTTCATGAAGCAGGCCATGCTTGAGCTTAACATTGGGGGCATTGGAGTATCAAGATAATCTTCATATGACCGAGTTTCTACTCACTAAAAGCAGTTGATGAAAATAGTATATATCCATCAATATTTCAAAACCCCGGAAGAAGGAGGAGCCATCCGATCCTATTATATTGCAAAAGGAATGGTTGATCATGGAATAGAAGTGGATATCATTACAAGCCATAATAAAGCTAACTATGAGCAACAAAATATAGATGGTATCAGAGTGCATTATTTACCAGTGCCCTATTCAAATTTTTATTCCTTTTCGAAGCGATATTTTGCTTTTATTAAATTTATTGTTTTCGCTATAAAGCTTTCCGGCAACCTTCCAAAACCAGATTTATATTATGTGACATCAACACCTCTGACTGTCGGTATTATAACCCTTTGGCAGAAATGGAGAGGAAAAATACCTTATATTTTTGAAGTGCGCGACCTATGGCCCGAAGCGCCAATTCAACTGGGCATTATAAAATCTTCACTATTAAAGTATATAGCAACCAAACTTGAAAAAGTGATTTATAGACATGCATATAAAATAGTAGTCTTGTCTCCAGGTATAGAAACGGGGGTAATGAATAAGTCACCAAAGGCCAACATTAGCATGATTCCCAATATGGCCGATATAGATTTTTTTCAGAAAGCCACTTTAAAAGCCATTGTCTCGACTGCTGGAGCATATGAAAAAATTGAATTTGTGGTTGGGTATATTGGAGCATTTGGGATGGCCAATAATCTAGAATATATTTTAGATGTTGCCAAAGCGTGTCAAAATGCAAAGCTACCCGTAACATTCCAGCTTGTAGGTGAAGGAGTGAGGAAAAAGGATATTGAGATACAGGCATCTGAAATGAACCTGAATAATGTCATCATTTTGGCTCAGCAAAACAGGTCAGATATTAAAGCATTATTGGGACAAATGGATGCCTGTTTCACTTCTTTTTTAGCCGTCTCGATACTGGAAACCAACAGCCCAAATAAATTTTTTGATGGGTTAGCTGCAGGAAAGCTAAATATTGTCAATACCCGGGGATGGCTCAAAGAGTTAGTCGAAGAAAATAAATGCGGGTTTTATACCGACCCGGCAAAACCTGAAAATTTTCCGTTATTGATTGAGCCCTTTATTCAAGATAAAAATGTACTCATGTCATACCAGGAAAATGCATTACACCTTGGGAAGACCATGTTCTCTAGGGAAAAACTTGTTCAGGAAGTTTGTCAAGTGGTCTTAAATTAATCAGTATGGAATAGGTTTATATTTCGATTCATTAAATATTTTTTGTGCATCCTTAGTTTCCATTACGTCTCGTAAGGTTATCTCTGGATGTTGGTCACCATACTTTTGAACAATTCTCCATCCGACCCATCGACCAATACGCCCCGGACAATTCTCGCCAATTTCTAATGTCTTCGGTCTTTCGCTCAAAAATTTATCTTTAATAATCGGGCTTGTTTCGAAAAGCACTTCATTTTCCAAAAGACTAGCCCAAATTACGGGCTCATGCTCATCGATATCTAGTGTTTCAAATGCGGAATACCCGGTAAAAAGACTGTCTGGAGTACAAGGCATCAGGTTTTTGGCCATATAAAAAGCCTTGCCATAATACACCATATCCGCCACCGCAGAGCCATCATTTAAATTTGTTTTGTTGTATAAATTCGAGTACATCAGCATAATTTGTGGAACCATATACTCTTTTTGGTACCTTTTCAAGATGTATCCGGGGACATCCATTGGCAGATATTTGCCTTCCAACCCAAGATAATGATCCAAACCAATTATGATGAGGCTATCAGATAAATAAAGATCAGAGCGTAATCCTGTGACCACCGTTTTAATTTTCGGAATCTTTGTTTCAGGATAATGATATTTCAGGTAGCGAAAAGCTTCTTCAAACTGGAGCTGGATTTCTTCAAGGTTTCCAAAAGTGTTTTCTACTTCTAAAAAAAGCGAATCTATAGAAGGATCATTTAGCAAATGATAATACTGATCGAGCAAAATATCAGGGCTTGGATAGTGCGAAAGATTCAAAAACGCTTCGGCAAACATGCTGTTTTGAGCCAATAATTTTGATAAGTCGTTTTTAGTAGGGATTTTGTTTAACTTCTTATCAAGTCGCTCTATATTTACTGATATTTCAATTGATGAAATATCAGGTGCTTTAATACATTTATCTTCTTTGCAAGCAATAAGCCCAATAGAAATGAATATAAATATTACGATACTTATAATTAATTTTTTCTGAAACACAAGCAACTAGTTTAACTCAAACATGAAATATTTTATCTCTGCAAGTTTAGTGATTTTGATTATAAATGCTTCACCAGCACAAACAAAACTAGGTTTAAAACTTACTTCATCGGTAATAACACAAAGAATTACCCAATCAAATGATTCGATCGGCGTAAGCAAGGGATCAAATTCCTTCAATCCATCGATTGCCTTAATTGCAGATATGCCGATCTCTGCAAAATATTTTTTCTCTTCGGGAATCGGTTATATATCAAAACGTGTAAATCTGAAAGTAAATGAATATTACCCGGATTTAATGCACACAAAAAGCTACAATATTCAATATATTCAGCTGCCCGCCACCCTAAAGCTTTTTACCGATGACATCGCATTAGATAAAAAACTCTATTTTCAATTTGGCCCAATCCTCGAAATCCCCATACACTTTAAGGAAAACGATCAGAATTTCCAGGTGATCAAAACGATTCAACCCATTGATATTACTATGCTTTTGAGCGCAGGTTTGGAAATACAAATCGCACCTCAAACCGCCATTGGCCTTGGCCTTAGTTATCATAGAGGATTGTTGAACGTCATAAAAGAAGCTGAATTTTCTGATGAATCCCTTGTGCTAAAAAATGATCTTTATGGAATTGATATTACCATAAAATTTTAGAGGGTGTAAGACACTTTTGCAAATGTTGAGTATAATCGCTTAAAAAAGCAACTAATCAAATCTATCTCGAAGGTTTGCCGCCAGGCTGAAATGATAAATCAGGTCTTCGACAATTACAAGTAAGCCACGAATAACATTTGTTTGCCTTCGGGGCAAAGCGTGTTTTCATGTATTGGCCTGGTTGAAGTATTTAATTTCCATTAAATCCATCACCAGTAGGCAAGTTCGTGGAATAACCATCCAGGTTAATGCATATTAAAAATATATTCTCCGCCTAATGCAGCCAATCTCCCGCCCAGCTCAACACCTTCATCCACACTAAAACTTGCTGTAAAATTTGTTTCCGTGATTGGATTTAATGTCATCACAACACCATCTTGCCTTGTAACTATTGTGCCATCTGCACTCATTTCATATGTTCCGCTTGGCCAAACTGCTTGTGTACCAGTAGGAAATCCCGAAGTCGTCATATTTGTTTCGGTAAAAGAAACTGTAAAGTTAGTCCAATCAGAACTTAGCGTTGCTGAATTTGACGGAACATTTACCGAACTGACTGTCCATTGCGTTTTAGCTCTCAAAATATTTGCATTGCCATCAGCTGGGTTTGCAGATTCCTTACTGCAATTCTGAAAGAAAAACATTGCGGAAATCGTGATAATCAGTAAAAAAACGAATCTTATAGCTTTCATATGTTTAGTAATATATAGTGTTCTGTCAGAATTTATTTCAAAAATCAAATTTGCCTATTATCGAATTTTAAATGTCGATAAAATATTATTACACGACAGTGAATAAAAATCAATTTTCTTAAGCGTGTGCTTTATAATAGAAAGTATAATCATTTTTTTAATGATCATCATTTAAACACACATATAAACATTATAAGATAATATATTAAGATATTGTCTTTAGATGACTACACCAAAATATTGTTTTGTGATGATTTACTAAAAATTCCTTTCTACAATGGTGTCCGATAACATCCCATTTTTACCCCTAAATCCTCTGCTGTGCTTCACCAAAGCTATGCGGCAGCAAAGAAGAGGAACTTTTTGTCTTGAGGAACTTTTGCCTTTCAGCATGCACAGCGTATAGTTATTGCTTTTTCAACAATTAACGGCTTTGTGCTTTTTTGAATGTTCAAAAACCTGATTGAAGTCGTAGTATAAGTGTTGAATTACTGAATTTCAGATACCTGGTGATTTTCTGTCAATTGCATTTCTTTGAATGAACTAAGATAGGTGATTGACTATTGTAAGATTTTAGTAGTGAAATCTGGAATTATCTTCAATTCGGTTGTAACTTTCTTATTGTAGCTACGTCTCCCTGTTGAAATGATGCTTGAAACCTTTAAATCTGAGGTACTTCCGTTAAAGAATAAATTGTTTCGGTATGCACACAGCATTCTGAGGGATGACGATCTATCGAAAGATGTAGTGCAGGAAACAATGATCAAAGTTTGGGAGAAAAGAAGTGATCTGGGTAAGATACAGAGTCTGGAGGCTTGGTGCATGACCATGACAAGAAATTTTGCTCTGGACAAAATCCGGTCAAAGCATCACAAGACCTTTGATTTGAATGAAGGCTTAAATCAGGAATATAAGGAAAGGTCGCCATATCAGTTGGTCGAAATAGGAAATACTATGGAGGTCATAGATGGCATTGTGAGCAACTTGCCTTTAAAGCAAAAAGAAACGTTTCAATTGCGCGACATTGAGGGATTTACTTATCAGGAAATTAGTGAGATCACGGGCTACAACATCAATGACGTTAAGGTGAATATTTTCAGGGCAAGGAAAGTCATTCGGATCAAGTTATTAAAACTGAATTTACATGGACTCGAAAAAAGCAGAAGTGCTTCGTAAAAAGTATTGGGAAGGCAAACTCAGTAACGATGAGGAGGAGGAATTAAAACTCAGTTTTCTCAACGATTCTTATGAGGATGATCCGGAGCAAGCGTATTTCAATTATTTAAATAAAAAAAGAGCTCGAAATTTTTTGGATGGTGGATTTGATCAAGAAATTTTAAATCAAATTGACGTTCACGAAAACAGTAAAAAACCAAAACGAATTGCAATAAAATATTGGTATGCAGCCGCTTCATTAGCATTGATAATTTCTATAAGCATCATTTTCAATCAAAGATTTATTCATGTTGACAAGGTGGAAAAAGTAGTGAAAGTGGATACCTATGAAGATCCGAAAAAAGCATTTGAAGAAACAAAAAGAGCTTTGCTTATGGTTTCTTCAAGGCTTAACCAAAGTGGCGAATATGCTACGGAGTTTTCAAAATTTGATGAAAGTCAAAATAAATTAAATCAAAATTAACATGAAACAGGCCATTCCTGGGATTAATATTGATATAATAGAGTATCATAATAATCTACAAATGGTCAGGTTTCTACAAAATTTAAAAGAATGAAAAATTTAATAATAATCTTGATTACCGCTTGTATTGGTTTTCCGGCCAATGCTCAAAATGATGTAGTTACAAAACTTTTCAATGACTATTATGATGATGAAAATTTTACGAAGATTTCTGTATCGAGCAAAATGTTTGAATTATTTACCAATATCGATGCCGGAGATGAAGATGAAGAAGCGATTTTGGAAGCCGTAAGCAAATTGAAAGGGCTTAAAGTTATCGCGGCTGATAGTGTTGGTAATTCCAAGAAATTGTATTCCAGTGCAGTAAAAAAAATTTCCGGTAATGGTTACGAAGAATTGATGGAAGTTAAGGATGCCAAAGAGAATATGAAGTTTATGATCAAAGAAAAGGATGGCCTAATCACCGAACTGGTAATGGTAGTTGGCGGCAACAAAAGCTTTATTATTCTGAGCCTTTATGGTGAGATTGATCTGAAAAAGATATCCAAACTCTCGAAAAGCATGAATATCAAAGGCATGGAGCATTTGAGACAATTAGATGACGATAATAACGGGGATGATCAATAGATCCCCCTTCCTTTTATGAAGTATATATTTTTAGTCATTTCCTTTTTTCTATCTACTTTTTGCTTTGCCCAAAGCAGTGTTGTCACAGATTTTAAAGAAAATCATGAGACAGCACTTTCTCTTTATTTATATCCTTCTACACTTCGGATGATCAACATCGAAAGGAATCCGGAGTTTGATGCGATGATCAGCGAGATTAAAAAAGCGCGTTTTTTTAAATTGGATTCCGGAGTTGTCTCCAAAGATGATCTTGTAAAGCTGGAGAAAGATCTAGCAAATGAGGGCTTTGAAGAAGTCATGTTTATGAAAAATAAAGACATGGACCTGCGCGTATGGGGATTAGAAAAAAGAAATTCAGAGCTGGTTATTCTATCAAAACAGGAAGAAGAAGTGATGCTATTAGAAATTAATGGAATGATTAATATCGCTAAAATCCCAAAGCTTACTCAAACATTCAATCAGGATGGATTTATAGATATTCTCAATTTAACAGGAATAAAGAAATAGATGTCTGAAATTCTAACTATTGATAAGCTCGTAAAAGATTTTGGAAAAATTAAAGCCGTAAATCAACTATCTCTCGAAATAGACGAAGGAAATGTGTATGGCTTGCTTGGCCCTAATGGGAGCGGAAAAACGACTACACTGGGTGTAATACTGGATGTAATAAAAAAGACTTCAGGAAATTACAGCTGGTTTGGTAAACCCTCAAGCAATGAATCGCGCAAAAAGATCGGCGCCATTCTGGAAGTTCCCGCATTTTATCCATATCTATCTGCCTATAGAAATCTTAGAATTATTGCCAAAATAAAGGGGAAAGGAAAAAATAGAATAGATGATGTCTTAAAACTGGTAAATCTGTTTGACCGAAAAGATGATCCTTTCAGGACTTTTTCTCTGGGCATGAAACAGCGGCTTGCCATTGCAGCTGCCTTGCTTTCTGATCCTTCTGTGCTTATCCTGGACGAGCCAACCAATGGTCTAGATCCACAGGGAATCGCTGAAATTCGTAAGCTTATTTTACAACTATCAAAAGAGGGTAAAACGATACTTTTAGCCAGCCACATTTTAGATGAAGTTCAAAAGGTGTGCACCCACTTTGCTGTCTTAAAAAAAGGGACAAAGATATTCTCCGGAGCAGTGGAAGAGGCTTTAGTTGGTTCTAATACCATAGAAATTTCTTCCAATGATCTTAAGCATTTGGCTGTAGCTGTAAAGGAATTCAGTCCTTTAAAAAGCATGGAAGAAGAGAAAGGCCTGTTGGCATTGCAACTCAATAATTCTGCAAATGGTCATGAACTAAATTCTTTCCTGATTGAAAAGGGAATCGTACTTACGCATTTGGCAATACGGAAAAATAGCCTTGAACAGAAATTTTTAAACATATTGGCAGAAGCAGATGATCAGACTTTTTGAAATTGAATGGCTGAAACTCAAGAACTATAAGGTCTTTTGGATTCTTATAGCCATGTACTTTGTAGGACTGATCCTCATTTTATCAAGCGGGATGTTTCTGATGATGTTCCTTAAAAATCAGGGAGCAGAGTTTGAAGGCATAGATCCTACCATCATTCCATTGTATGATTTTCCTGATGTGTGGCAAAACATGACCTATATTGCCACTTTCTTTAAAATTTTTCTGGCATTCATTGTGATTATTTCGGTAACAAATGAAATCGGGTATCGCACCATGCGCCAAAATATTATCGATGGATTGAGCAAGTGGGAATTTCTCAAATCTAAGCTTACACTAATTATCGTACTTTCATGTGCCGCAACCTTATTTTTATTTGTGGAAGGACTGATCACTGGTTTGATATACTCAACCGTAAAAGCTCCCAGTTTCATTTTTAGCGAAATGGAGTTTTTGGCAGCCTATTTTCTCGAAGTCATGACATTTCTATCTTTTGCACTGCTCATAGGAATTCTCATTAAGAGAGCTGGCTTTGCCATTGTACTTATATTTATGTATACCTTGATTTTCGAACCTATTTTAACCATCAACTTTGTACATAATCCTCATATCCCTGAATTCTTAAAACTCACAGCCCCTTTTATGCCAATCATGTCGTTAAACAACCTGATCAGCGTTCCATTTCAACGATATGTGTTTATGGAAATTCAGGACTTCGTAGCCTGGGCGGATGTGTTTATTGTTTTTGGTTGGCTGGTGATTTATCACGTATCCATTTATAAGTTGTTGGACAAAAGGGATATATGAAAAATTATTCAAATCTCAATGAATCAACTGGATTGGCCTTGGCTGCCTTAATTGTCTGCATGCCAACCGTAAACCAGGAAATTAATATGGCAAACAATCCGGCAAGTAAAACAGACAAAACACTAATATTTCCATGATATGCAAATGAATCTAACCAATGAGACATTCCCCACCATGCAACTGGAATTGCCAGAATAAACCCTATGAGCACCAGGAAGGTAAATCCTTTGGTAAGCAACAATAATATTTGAGCCACCGAAGCGCCCATCACTTTTCTAACGCCTATTTCTTTAATACGCTGCTCGGCGGTATACGAGGCCAAGCCAAAAAGCCCTAATACTCCAATGACAACCGCAATTACTGAGAAATAGCTGATCAGGTCTGCCACTTTCTCATCCTCTACATACAGTTCGTTGAATCTCGCATC
>JAUUZS010000401.1 GCA_030589835.1 Cyclobacteriaceae bacterium | reverse complement strand
CTCCTTGTACATCTCATTGATATCGGGCATTTCAGCAATACATGGAGGACACCAGGTGGCCCACATATTTATAAAAACAACTTTTTCTTCATAATCCTTAAATGGTTTTCTATTGCCTTGCTGATCTATCAGTATAAAATTATAATCTGCGACAGCGGCTGATTCTTTATTTATGGAGGGCTGCATAATTCCTGTTTTTAAGATAAGGCCCTGTATAAAGCCGAATACCGGTGTGTGCAATCCCGTGCCATATAAAAATCCTATGATGCCCAAAAACACTGCCCATTCAATAATTTCCCTTTTAATCGATTTTTTCTTTTTCATTTTTTCCATTTCTTCAAATCAAAGTGCTATTTTTGCCCGATTTTTTTTAACAACTTGTAACTTATTATACATTCAGAATTTAACCCTCAAAGATAGATGATAAAAAATTATTCAAAAGTCGTGGCCGCGGAATTAAGCATTAAAGAGGCACAGGTAGAGGCCGTGATTTCCTTATTTAAGGAAGGAGGAACGGTTCCATTTATTGCCCGCTATCGAAAAGAAGCTACAGGAAGTCTTGATGAGGTCGTCATTGCAGGCATTCGCGACCGTGTCGAACAGTTAAAAGAACTTGATAAGCGTAGGGAGGCGATTCTGAAATCTATTGATGAGCAGGGGTTGCTGACCCCTGAACTTACCAAAAAGATCAATGAGGCAGAAACCATGACCTCATTAGAGGACATCTATTTGCCCTATAAGCCAAAAAGAAAGACTCGCGCTTCTATGGCCAAAGAGAAAGGCCTGGAACCTTTATCTGACATCATTCTTCAGCAAAGACCTATTGATGTCATGTCTGAGGCTCAAAAATTTATCAATCAGGAAAAAGGTGTCGAAAGCGAAGAAGATGCATTGAAAGGTGCCAGGGACATTATTGCGGAAAAAATTAATGAAGACGCAGTCATACGCCAAAAGGTGAGAAAACTATTCCTTTCTAATGGAATCATTAAGTCAAAATTACTGAAAGGAAAAGATGAAGCAGCGGCCAAATTCAAGGATTATTTTGATTGGGAAGAGCCAATCAGCAAGGTGGCTTCTCATAGATTGCTTGCCATGCGCAGAGGGGAAAAAGAAATGTTTTTGAGCCTTGATATCCATCCCAATGAAGCAGATGTGCATAAAATCATTGAAAAAGAATATTTGAAAGGCCCCAATGAAGCCTCAGAACACGTTGAGTTGGCCATTAAGGATGCGTATAAAAGATTATTAAAACCCTCAATTGAAACTGAAGTACGACTTGAAACAAAGAAAAAAGCAGACACCGAGGCAATAAACGTATTCAAAGATAATTTAAAAGAACTGTTGCTTTCTGCTCCCTTGGGATCTAAAAATATTATGGCCATTGATCCGGGTTTCAGAACGGGATGCAAATTGGTTTGCCTGGACAAACAGGGAAAATTGCTACACCACGAGGCGATTTTTCCAAACCAACCTCAAAAAAATACCATTAAATCTGCGGCTACCCTGCATGAGCTTTATGCTAAATACAAAATTGAGGCGATCGCCATCGGGAATGGCACTGCAGGAAGAGAAACCGAAAGTTTTGTAAAATCTATCGGTTTGCCGAAAGATGTCCTGGTGGTCATGGTCAATGAAAGCGGGGCATCGATTTATTCGGCATCAGAAACAGCCCGGGAGGAGTTCCCTGACCAAGACATTACCGTCCGGGGCTCTGTCTCTATTGGCAGACGATTGATGGATCCATTGGCCGAGTTGGTAAAAATCGATGCCAAATCAATTGGTGTTGGCCAGTATCAGCACGATGTAGAACAGAATGCCTTAAAACAGGGATTAGATGATATCGTGATCAGTTGTGTGAATGCGATAGGTGTAGAGATCAATACTGCCAGCAAAGAGCTGTTGAGCTATGTATCGGGGCTTGGACCTGCCCTGGCCAAAAATATCGTAAATTATAGAAATGAAAATGGCCCATTCAAAAATAGGGCATCCTTAAAAAAGGTACCGCGCATGGGCGACAAGGTATTTGAACAAGCGGCGGGATTCTTAAGGATAAAAAATGCTAAAAATATACTGGACAATAGTGCTGTCCATCCGGAGAGCTATAAAATAGTTGAAGCGATGTCAAAAGACATCAATGCCAGTATCGATGCTTTGATTGCTGAAAAAGATTTAAGAAAATCCATTAAGCTTGAGCAATACATTTCCGAAACCACCGGGCTTCCAACGCTAAAGGATATTATGAGTGAGCTCGAAAAACCTGGCAGGGATCCAAGGGAAAATTTCGAAATGCTGGAATTTGATGAAAATGTACATTCTATTGAAGACCTTAAAATCGGGATGTCCCTTAATGGAATTGTTACCAATGTCACCAACTTCGGCGCATTTGTAGACCTAGGTGTCCATCAGGACGGACTGGTACATAAAAGTCACCTTGCAGATCGATTTGTAGATAATCCTGCCGATTTTGTGAAAGTACAACAGAAGGTTACCGCCACCGTTATTGGGGTAGACATTCCGCGCAAGCGAATTTCATTGTCATTAAAGGGTGATCCTTTTGGCGAAAAGCCAAAAGTAAAAAGAGCTGCTAAATCGGCAAAAAGCAATCCCCAAAAGCCCAAACCCAAAGAAGCCTCTTTTCAGGATAAACTTGATCAATTAAAAAATAGATTTAAATAAAAAATTTCATAATCCCATATAAACAAAGAAGCCCTCAATTTGAGGGCTTTATTCACTTGCTTAACGTATAGCTAATTTTGCTTGGGGTAGTATTAGAATCCTGAAATTTAGCTTTTAATCATACTTTGCCATTCCTCAAATCGCTCATTCATGCGCTTTTTTAATGTTTCATAGTTTTCCCAGGAATCATCAACATGGTAAATCGTTTTGTGGGATTTTACCAACACCTCATTGTAGTCTTTTTTAAATATCCCTCCGGCGTAATAATAAAACGTAAACAGATTGGCTTCTTCATTGAAAAGCTCATGGCTCAAAGCGCCATCCCATATTTCTGCCAGAATGATGCATCCAATATCTCTTCGTGTAAACCGATATATCTCTGTAGATGCCTCATCTTCAAAATATTCAGAATACAATTTATTATCGATAATCCATCCCATGTAGATGCCAATGTGTAAGTATGCTTTTTCGATGGGCAGGGATGCGGGAAAGTCGCCTAAAAAGTGATTTTTTGCTAAATCATAAACTTTATCTTGCATATCCATTGAATAATGTCAAATTGCTAAATCCTTTTTAACTCAGGAGCAAAGCTAGTTATTTGAGTAGAATAATGTAATTATTTCAAATAAATAATTCATTATATTTATGATCACTTATGTAATAATTTAATGAAAAAATAAATAACTCAACAAAATTGCGGCAATTATACCTGCAAAATCAGCAATCAATCCGCACACAACGGCATACCTGGTATTGCGAATATTCACAGACCCAAAATATAAAGCCAATACATAAAATGTCGTTTCGGTAGACCCCTGAAGCACACTTGCCACCCTGCCGACAAAAGAATCTGCCCCATGCGTGTCCATTGTTTCTACCATCATAGCACGAGCACCGCTTCCGCTCAGTGGCTTCATCATAGCTGTTGGCAAGGCTTCGACAAAATCAGTGTTCACACCCAAAACTTCAAATACCCATGTTATGATGGCAACCAAAGAATCCATTGCACCCGAAGCACGAAAAACTCCAATTCCTACCAACATTGCTACAAGGTATGGTATAATCTTAATTGCCACAGAAAACCCTTCCTTTGCTCCTTCAATGAAATCCTCATACAAATTATTCCTTTTCCGTATGCCAAGACTTATCATGCCAATGATCAGTGTATACAAAAGGAAGTGACTTGAAAAGGCGGATATTTGCTGAATTTTTTCCTGTTCAAGCGTATTAAAATAATAAATGATTGCACCAATAAAAAGTGTCATCGTTCCGAGGTAAAGCAATATCGTCTTGTCAAAAAGATTGATTTTTTGGTATATACTCACCGAAATCAACCCTACTAATGTCGAAAAGAACGTTGCAATTAATATAGGTAAAAATATATCGGCAGGATCAGCGGCTCCAAGCTGCGCACGGAATACCATGATATTAATAGGAAAAATCGTGAGCCCCGAAGTATTGAGGACTAAAAACATGATCTGGGCGTTGGAGGCCGTATCCTTTTTGGGATTAAATTCCTGTAACCCCTCCATTGCCTTAAGGCCCAAAGGGGTTGCGGCATTATCGAGGTTAAGCATATTTGCAGATAGATTCAGCAATAAAGGCCCAAGCACCGGATGGTCTTTCGGTATTTCAGGAAAGATCTTCCTGAAAAATGGCCCAACAAGTTTATACATGATTTTAACCATGCCCCCCTTTTCTCCAACTTTCACAATACCCAACCAAAAAGTCAATACTCCTGTTAGTCCCAGGGATATCTCAAAACCCAATTTTGATGAATCTATAGTTGATTGAAAAATATCAGAAAAAACCTGCGTATCGCCCAGAAAAAATAGTCTGAACAGAGCCACGACAAATGCGATGAGAAAAAATGATACCCAAATGTAATTAAGAACCATATAAATTGATTTTCAGACCTTAGCAATTCTAAAAGCTCACAAAGTAAGATTTTCAATGAAATAAGTAAAATTGATGTGCATAAATAAT
>JAUUZS010000194.1 GCA_030589835.1 Cyclobacteriaceae bacterium | reverse complement strand
GTACGCTAACCGGACTGCGCTACACCCCGTTTTCCAATGCGGAGAGAGGGGGATTCGAACCCCCGGTACCCTTTCGAGCACGCATGTTTAGCAAACATGTGGTTTCAGCCACTCACCCATCTCTCCGGCTGAAATCCCATCTGCTGCGCAAACGGAGTGCAAACATAGCATTTTATTTTTTACTATCACAAATGGACGGTTTTTTTTTGAACTTTTTTTTATCTGCCTATTTCTATGTAGCCATCAAACATTTTTTGTCTATCCATTTGCCTTCAATCCACTAAATTTTAACTTTGCCGCATCAATTGAATACTATTTTATTTTAGCATCGTTACTATATAAATTTTGAAAGGTCCATGACATGGTATAGGTCTTTTTCCGGATATGAATTTTTGGTGATAGCCATATTTATAATTTTATATATGGCCTATTTTTTTAGAATGTTTCGCATTGGAAAAATTCTAAAAATCTCATATCGTTCGCTCGTGACCAAAACAATACTCAGAGGTATTTATTTTTTCCTGTTTGTCGTTGCGCTCCTTGGCCCGTCCTTCGGTGACACCACCAAAGAAGTGAAAGCAATAGGAAAAGATATTATGGTTTGTATCGACCTTTCTGAATCCATGAATGCCAACGATATTCAACCTACCAGGCTCGAAAAAGTAAAATTTGAACTTAAAAATCTCGTTGATGCCTTTAATTCTGACAGGATAGGACTTATCATTTTTTCCTCAGAATCCTTTATGCAATGTCCGCTAACTTATGACCAGGGAGCCTTAAATTTGTTTATTGAAACTTTAGGGACTAATCTCGTGCCCAATGCCGGAACAGATTTCGGGCCTCCGATTGATATGGCGCTGGAAAAATTGTCCGGCGATGAATCGACCAGTACTCAACAAAAATCAAAGGTCATCATTCTGATCAGTGATGGTGAGGATTTTGGTGAAAATACTTTAAACGAGGTATCTAAGCTCGAAGAAAATGGGATTAAATTATTTACGCTCGGCGTGGGTACCGAAACCGGGAGCAGGATCAAAACAAACTACGGATTCAAAACGGATAAAAACGGGAGAGAAGTTTTTACTAAACTCAATGCTAAAGATTTGAAAATCCTGGCAATAAAAACCGGAGGCAAGTATTTTGAAATCAACAATGAAAGCAACGACATCGAACGGCTTATTAATACCATAAATGGTATTGAAGGTGAAGTGAAAGATTCCAGGGTTATTGATGTTTCTGCGAATAAATATTACTATTTTCTAGCCCTTGCGCTAATCTTACTTTGTGCCGATTTTTTAATTGGTGTTAAAACAGTGTATCTATGAGATTGATGTTTTTGTTTATCTTGATGAATATAATGATCGGGGACATCACTAAAATCGCCAAGGTGAACCGCGCAAAACAGCTTGCGGAAGAAGCATATAAAAAAGGGGAGTTTGAATCTGCCATTTCTTCCTTCAGATTGCTTACCGATTCATTGGGGATCACCGAAGATGCTGTTTTCCTAAATCTGGCCAATTCATATTTCAAACAAAGTGACACGACCAATGCCACACACTATTATGCCAAAGTGCTTACAAGTAAAAATACGCAGTTAAGGTCCCTGGCCTATCAGCAGATGGGGGTAATTAATACACAACAAAACAAAAACGAACAGGCGCTGTCAGATTTTAAAGCCTCGCTAAAATCTGACCCTAATAATGAGGATTCGCGATACAATTACGAGTTGCTAAAAAAAATGATGAAAGAGCAGGAACAGGAACAACAAAATGAGAATGAAGATATTGAGCCTTCAGAATATGCAAAGCAACTTAAAGCCCGGGCGGACATAATGGTAAAACAAAATCTGTTTGACCAAGCGATGGGTTTGATGCAACAAGGCCTGCAGAAAGATAAAACAGTAGGTGCCTATAACTCCTTTATCTCAAAGCTCAATGATGTTGTAGAATCAAATGAATAAACTTATAATGCGTGTAATAACTATATTTTTGTTTTTTGTCACATCCGTTGTATATGGACAAAGTCCTGCGGATTATTTTAATCGTGCAGCAAATGAATACATATATAAAAATGAACAAATAGCTTTAAATGCCATTGATACCGGCCTGACAAAATTTCCTGAAGATAAAAATCTTACGGCCTTAAAAGAGAAAATAGAAAAAGACAATCAAGATCAGGAAAAACAAAAAAATCAGGATCAAAAACAGGAAGATCAAGAGAATAAAGAAGATCAGCAAAAACAGGAACAAGAAAAAGAAGAAGATCAACAAAGCGAACAGGATCAGGGCGAACAGAAGGAAGAGGATGAAAATGCCGAACAAAAAGATCAGTCTGAACAGGCCAAACAAGAAGAAACGGAAGAAGAAGGAAAAGAAATGGATCAGCCTCCTCAATCGAGAAGTGAAAAGCTTGAAGAATTAAACTTAACAGAGGAAAAGGCCCGAATGATCCTTGAAGCAATGAAAAATAATGAAATTCAATACATTCAACAAAACAAAAGGCGAGCCACCAAAAAACCGGACAGCGATAAACCCGACTGGTAATTAATATTCTGGCAAATGCGAATTATAATATCCCAAAATAATAATATTGACCGAATAATAAGCGTTGTCCGCAGGGTACCGGGTGCCGTTTCATTTTTTTGCATACCAAATTGAGCAACTCCTTTATGCGTATTTACTGCACAATATTCATTCTTTTTATATCCATCAGCGCAACAATAAACACTTTTGCCCAGCTAAAAATCACAACCTACTACGATCCCCTTCATCAGCATATCAATATGGCTTATTATATCCTACAAAATGATAGCTCCAGGATTGATGGCCCGTTCAAAAAATACCATTACAATGGGGCATTGGAAGCTGAAGGGCAATTTATTGACGGACAAAAAGTTGGGCTGTTCAAGGAATATTATAAAAATGCAATGCCCCGCCGTACCATGTATTTTGAAAAGGGCTTAAAAAATGGCCCTGTAGAAGTGTTTGATGAAATTGGCCATCTTTTGCAAAAGGCACAATATCTTAATGACACGCTCACAGGAAAAATATATGTTTTCTTTGACGACGGGACAATAAAAAATGAAAGCGAGTTTTATCGGGGGAAACCAGACGGACTAGTTAAGGAAAATTATACATCAGGCCAGGTAAAACAGGAGATCAATTATAAAGATGGCAAACCAAATGGCTCCAGCAAAACCTATTATTTGAGTGGTGTTTTAAAAACAGAAGCCGTGATGAAAAACGGTCAAATGGATGGATATTTCAAAACCTATCATCCTAATGGTAAGCTGGAAACTGAATTTACCAATGAAAACGGAAAAAAAACCGGTGCTTTCAAAAACTTTAATCCCGAAGGACGACTTGTGCTGGAAGGCTTCTATAACAACGGCAAACTGCATAGAGAAAACAAAGCATACTACGATGATGGCGCTTTAAAGCATCAGTATTCCTATCACAACGGGTTCCGTTCGGGTGAAAACCTGCAATACTTTGAAAATGGAAACATCTCCATATCCTCATTATATTCGAACCAGGAAATAAAAGAAATAAGAAAAGAATATGATAAGAATGGAAAAATCCTTTCGCTAAAAATATTTGAAAATAAAAAACCTGACGGAAAGTGGATTTACTATTTTCCGAACCAAAAAGAAAAAAAGATCCTTCATTATGAGAACGGGAAATTAAACGGACAGGAACAGGATTTTTATGCCAATGGCAATACTAAATCCATAATCATCTACCAAAATGATCTGATTATTGATGTTTTAAAAGAATATTATGAAAATGGGTCGCTTAAATCTGAAACAAGTTATAAATTTGGAAGAAAACACGGTTCGTACAAAGAATGGTTTGAAAATCAACAGCTTAAACTGAAGGGAAATTATTCCGGAAATAAAAAAGTGGATAGTTGGTTATCTTATACTGATAAAGGCGAACATGTGAAAACTGAGGAATATAAGAACAATAAATTGGTAAACAGTCATAAATAAAATGTCTAGACCTTCACTAAAAGAAACAAATTTCAATTTCCCTGGACAACTGAATCTATACAGGGGGAAAGTCAGAGATGTATATACTTTTGAAAAAACTCTGCTCATGGTTGCTTCAGACAGAATTTCAGCGTTTGATGTGGTACTCCCGGAACCCATTCCATATAAAGGGCAAATCCTAAATCAAATAGCCTCTGAATTTCTGGAGGGAACAAAACATATAGTACCTAACTGGCTGGAAAGCACTCCTGACCCGAATGTCTCTATTGGTAAAAAATGTGATGCCTTTCAGGTAGAAATGGTGATCAGGGGATATGTGACCGGTCATGCATGGAGAGAATATCGGGATGGAAAAAGGACACTTTGTGGCATGGCAATGCCGGAGGGAATGAAAGAAAATGACAAATTTCCCCAGCCAATCCTTACCCCCACTACAAAAGCCCACGAAGGCCATGACGAGGATATTTCGAGAGAAGAAATTTTGGCTCAGGGAATTGTTTCTGAGGAGGATTATATCAGGCTGGAAAACTACACGGTGAAGCTATTTGAATCCGGGACAGCAATTGCCGCCGAAAGAGGATTGATTCTTGTTGATACCAAATATGAGTTTGGAAAACATAATGGTGAAATTTATTTAATAGATGAGATACACACACCAGATTCTTCAAGGTATTTTTATAAAGATGGCTATGAAGCACGACAGGAAAGAGGTGAAAAGCAAAAACAACTTTCAAAAGAATTTGTAAGGCAATGGCTTATTGAAAATGGATTCCAGGGATTGGAAGGACAGCAAATACCGGAAATGACCCAAGAAGTTATTTATTCTATATCCGACAGGTATGTTGAATTATACGAAAAGGTAACAGGAAATAAATTTATCCCTCCGACAGAATCCAATATTCTTGAACGCGTGGAAACCAACATCAAAAAAGTACTTTAGTCGGCATACACGGCCTACAATTGTTGCTCCTGATAATGAATAAGAAACTATAGAAGCTAAAAAAATAAAATAGAACTATGAAATATTCGATTGATAAAAATGAGCAGTACAGCATTTTAAAACTCCAGGAAGAAAAACTGGACTCTCCACTATCTCCTGCTTTAAAGTCAGAATTTGTCACCCTCAATGCCGAAGGAATCAAAAACATCATCATAGACCTATCGGAAGTTAAGTATGTGGATTCTTCAGGATTGAGTGCACTTCTTGTAGGAAATAGAATTTATAATGAAGACGGGGGGATTTTTATTTTAGCCTCGTTGAATGATCATGTCATGAAGTTGATCAGGATTTCGCAATTAAACAATGTGCTCAATTTATTGCCCACAGTAGAGGAGGCAATTGATGCCATTTTCTTAAAAGAAATAGAGAGCGGTCTTCAGGATGGCGACGACAACGAATAACATTCGTCCGCTTGATATTTCAGCTTAAAATACTCGGAAATAATTCTGCTATTCCTGCACACGACAGGAATCAGACTTCGCAGCTACTGCAATTGGACAGCCAATATGTGTTGATCGATTGTGGAGAAGGGACTCAAATCCAGCTTTCTAAACAGAATATCCGATTAGGTCGAATCAAGACCGTATTGATCAGTCATTTGCATGGGGATCATTATTTTGGATTGATCGGTCTGATCTCCACCATGCATTTGTTCCACAGAAAACAAAAGCTAAAGGTGTTTGCCCCGCCGGGGTTGGAAAAAATCATCACACTTCAGCTCAAAGCATCTGAGACCACATTATGCTATGAACTTGAGTTTATCCCTTTATTGCATGATGGATTACAGGAAATTCTTCATAAAGAATCATTCACCATTCAATCTTTTCCATTAGCCCATGGCATCAAATGTTATGGCTTTTTGATCAAAGAGAAACCAAAGCAATGGAGGATAAACAAGGACAAGCTGCCTGATAACATGCTCATACAGGAAATCATCACACTGAAGAATGGCAAAAATGTGTCACATGAAAACGGATCAATAAAATACGCTTTAGAAGAATACACCCTCCCCCCACGACCTTCAAGGTCCTATGCCTATTGTTCCGATACCAGTTATTATGAAGAAATAATTCCTTTTATTCAGCATGTCGATCTTTTGTATCACGAAGCGACATTTGCAGACGACATGGAAAACCGAGCAACGATAACCCTTCATTCTACTGCCTCACATGCAGCGACAATTGCCAAAAAAGCCGGGGTGCAAAAATTGCTGTTGGGACATTACTCTACCCGATACAAAGATCCGACCCCCCTTCTCGACGAGGCCAAGACCATTTTTTCTGAATCATATTTAAGCTATGAAGGCGAGACCATTATTTTGAAAGAATAAACTATATGGCAAGCCAGAATTCGTTTCAGCAAAAAAAAACCAACCTGTTTATCGTATTGAGTGCGATCTTTCTCACCAATGCTATAATCGCTGAAATAATAGGGGTTAAAATTTTTTCACTGGAATCTACGATGGGTTTCGAACCGGTACAAATAAAACTGTTCGGGGATTTTATTTTGGATTTTAACCTTACGGCCGGTGCAGTTATCTGGCCTGTCGTTTTTATTTCAACAGATGTAATCAACGAGTATTTTGGTAAAAAGGGAGTACGTAAAATAAGTTTTCTCTCGGCCTTTCTGATCGCCTATATTTTTGTCATTATTTTTTTAGTCACAAAACTTGTCCCGGCTTCCTTTTGGCTTGACCTAAATGACCAGGACTCGGAGGGCAATGCATTTAATATTAATTATGCCTTCCAGACTATTTTTCGGCAGGGGCTGGGAATTATAATAGGATCACTGACGGCTTTTCTTATTGCCCAATTGCTTGATGTTTTTATTTTTCAACGTTTAAGAAAATTAACGGGTAAAAAAATGATTTGGCTAAGGGCCACCGGTTCCACACTGGTTTCTCAATTAATTGATAGTTTTATTGTTCTGTGGATTGCTTTCTACGCATTTGGAAACTGGTCGATAGATCAAATTTTAGCTGTGGGTACGATGAATTACATATACAAATTTGTAGTGGCCATTATGCTCACGCCACTCATTTACCTTGCACATTTCCTGATAGATCGCTACTTAGGAGATGAGGCCGCAAACCAATTGACTGAAGAAGCTAGCGAAGACACTTCGATTTTTTAACTTCTAAAAAAATTATCGCAAATTATTGCAGTTGAAACAGCCACATTCAAGGATTCTGCACCTCCTATCCTTGGGATAGTTATTCTGTTATCAATCTTTTTTAATAAGGACGGTCTAATTCCATTCGATTCATTCCCCATCATAAGTATTGCCGGTTTGTCAATCTTGACATGGTGAATATTTTCACCATTCAATAACGCGCCATACACCCGATGTGTACTATTCAATTTTAGAAACTCATGCAATTCCTTATAGAGTACATCAACCCGTGTAAAGGACCCCATGGAGGCACTAATCACTTTGGGGTTATAAAAATCTGCCGTATCGGGGCTGGCAACAATCTTTTTTACGCCAAACCAATCAGCTATTCTGATTATCGTTCCCAGGTTTCCAGGATCACTGATATCATCAAGGGCAATAACCAGCTCATCGTTGCCTATATCC